>CAYPHE010000065.1:0-11355 GCA_964410075.1 uncultured Polaribacter sp. | reverse complement strand
AATTACGAAAAGCGGTAAATGACGTAATTTATAATTTAAGAAGAGTATTGATAGAAAAGTTGGTTAAAGAGAAATCTGTTGCAGAAAAATCGTATTCAAGTGAAGAAATAGAAGAAATTATGAATTATAATTCGTTAAGAATACGTCTTTCAGATAAATTAAACAGAGTTGTTTAGTCGTTTATTTCATAATATTGTAAAATTACCCTTTTAAAACAACAGAGTTTCTATTTTTAAAAAGCACTTTTTGTAACATTAATAAAAATGAAGCTTTACGATTTATTAACCTTGCTCTAAATACTTTTTGAATTACATTTGTGGTGTCCAAACTATCTAAAACTAACATTATGAAAAGAATTTTAAAAGTATTAAAAGTGGTTCAGCTCATAATTCAATTTCCTTTTGATGTTGAAAATGGAGCTAAAAAAGCTGCTTCTGTTAGATTAAAAAAAGCATTAATTTCTGCAAATCTACTTTAACAGATTAAACATAATAAGTAAAAAAGCAACCTAATTTTAGGTTGCTTTTTTTGTTTTAATAAGTATGATAAAACACTTATTTTCATGTTTTTTTAATTCCAATTTTAGAGCAAAATAAAATTTGGGTGTTTTTCCCCTATCGAGAAAAATTATTGTAAAATAGATTTTTTGTATATTGCCCCCTCAATATCAAACTTTTAATTATGAAAAGAATATTACAATTATTAAAAATAATACAATTATTTCTTTTTTTACCTTTTGAAATTTCTAACGGTTCTAAGAAAAGAGCATACATGAAAATCAAAAAAATGATGATTGCTGCAAATTTATTATAACATACCAACCCAACTTAGTTAATTGAAAAAGTCCTTGAGAAATCAAGGACTTTTTTTTGTTATTTATTTAAATTTTATTTGAATTCTTCAGGTATTTCACAAACAGGAATCGGGTTCATTTTGTGTTTGTTTGCAGTATTTAATTTTACGTAAATGGCAAATACTTCTTGTTCTCTACCAGTAAAATCAGTTGTAGTTTTTCCATTAGTATGTTGTTGCATTGCCCATTCTAATTCATCGTAAGAAGCGCCTAATTGGTCTTCATCAGTTCTACTATCTCCAAACAAGCCATCAGTGGGTGCAGCTTCTTGTATAGACTGCGGTACTTCTAAAAATTTTGCCAATTCGTAAACTTCAGATTTTAGCAAGTCTGCAATTGGACTAAGATCTACACCACCATCGCCATATTTGGTGTAAAAACCAACACCAAAATCTTCTACTTTGTTTCCGGTTCCAGCAACTAAAGCGTCATATAAACCTGCTAAATAATATAAAGTAGTCATTCGCAATCTTGCTCTTGTATTTGCTAAAGTTAAGTTTAGTTTGTCTTCGTTATCAGAAGTAGGTACTGTACTTTTAAAATCATCAAACGTTTTGGTTAAGTTTACACGAGTACTGGTAACGTTAAAATATTTGTGTTCTAATTGTGTAATGTGTTCTTGTGCTCTTGTTACTTGGCTTTCTGCCTGATGAATAGGCATTTCTACACATAAGACAGGAAAACCTGTTTTTGCACACAATGTAGAGGTTAAAGCAGAATCTATTCCACCAGAAACACCAACAACAAAACCTTTTACTCCTGCTCTTTCTGCATAATCTGTAAGCCAATCAATTATATATTTGGCAACTTTTTCAGTCTTCATTAGTAAACTATTTTAGTATTTTTATCGTTATATAAATCTACAAGCAAGTTACAAATAATATGAGATTTTTACTAGTACTTTTAGTCGTTTTCTACTGTTTTATAGGCTGTAAAAAATCAGTAGACAACAAAATAAATGTTTCTAACATTACTGTTGATTTAAAAATAGAGCGCTTTGAAAATGATTTTTACAATGCAACCGAAAAAAGTTTACCAGATGTAAAAAAGAAATATCCTTATTTATTTCCAGAATCAATTACAGATAGTATTGCTATATCTAAAATTACCAATAAAGATGAGATAGAATTGTATGCGGAAACACAAAAAGAATATAAAGACGTTTCTTCTATACAAAAGGAATTGACATCACTTTTTAAACATATAAAATACTATAAGTCAACTTTTGAAGAACCAAAAGTTATTACTATGTTAAGTAATATTGATTATGAAAGTAGAGTAGTTTATGCAGATTCTTTATTATTAATTTCTTTAGATGTCTACTTAGGAAAAGAGCACCCATTTTACAGTGACTATCCTAAATATATTAAAGAGAATAATACAAAAGAGCATATTATTGTAGATGTTGCTAATGCTATAATTGCTACTCAAATTAAACCAGAAAATAATAGAACGTTTATTGATAAAATGATTTTTGAAGGTAAAAAAATGTATTTATTAGACCGTTATCTACCAGAAATATCAGCTAAAGAGAAACTAGGATATTCTAAAGAAAAAATGAACTGGTCTTTAGAAAACGAAGAACAAATTTGGATGTATTTTATAGAGAAAAAATTACTCTTTAGTACAGCAACAAGTTTAAACAAACGATTTATTGATGTAGCACCCTTTTCTAAATTTTACACAAGTGCAGATAATGATTCTCCAGGTAGAATAGGGGTGTTTATTGGCTGGCAAATTGTAAAAGATTTTATGCTGAATAATGACGTATCTTTGCAAGAATTATTGAATAAAAATTCTGAAGAAATTTTTAAGAAGTCCAATTACAAACCTAGAAAATAATGGCAGTTAAGCATCAATCTCATATAAAATTTAAAGTAGGCTTAGACGAAAATAAAGTTCCTGAAACCATAACTTGGTCTGCAGAAGATGGAGGTATTACCAATGAAGAATCTAAAGCAATTATGATTTCGGTTTGGGATCATTTACAAAAAGATACTTTACGTATGGATTTATGGACCAAAGAAATGCCTGTTGATGAAATGAAGCAATTTTATCATCAGACCTTAGTGTCTATGGCAAATAGTTTTGAAAGAGCTACAAACGACACAAAAATGAGTGCAACAATGCGTGATTTTTGTGATTACTTTGCAGAAAAATTAGAGTTAAAAAAATAGCTTTAAAATAAATCTATAAAAAAAGGTCTTCAAAAATTTTTTGAAGACCTTTTTTATTTATTGTCAAACTAAAAATTAGTTCCCTTCTTGATTTAAAATATCAAAAAACTCATCTAATTTAGGCATAATAATAATTTTTGTTCTTCTGTTCTTAGATCTTCCTTCTTGGGTATCGTTAGAAGCTAAAGGTGTGTATTGGCTTCTACCAGCAGCAACCAAACGCTCTGGCTTAACACCATATTTGTATTGTAAAATTCTAGTAATTGATGTTGCACGCATTACAGATAAATCCCAGTTGTCTTGTATAAAATCAGTTTTTATAGATTTAGAATCTGTATGACCTTCAATCATAACTTCCATATCTGGCTGACCTTTAATTACTTTTGCAATTTTTTCTAATACAGTATAAGCTTTTGGAGTTACATTGTAATTACCACTTTTAAATAACAACTTGTCTGAAATAGAAATCATTACTACTGTTTTTTCAACATTAATTTCTATGTCTTGATCTTGTATACCGTCTGTTAAACCTTTAGTTAAATGATATTTTAAGGCTAAGTTAATAGAGTCTTTACGCGTCATTGCGTCTCTAATTCCATTAATATATTTGTCTTTTTCATTTAACTGCTTAATTACAGTTTTAATATTATCTGAAGAAGATTGCGTTAATACTGTTAAATTTTCAACTTGTTTTAAAGCTGATTTTTTATCGTCTTTTAAAGACTTTACTTGCTCTTCTAAAATTACATATTTTGTGTTTCCTTTTTCTGACTCAATCAAACACTTTTGTAAATTTGCTTTTACAGTAGATAATTCTGTAGCAGTAGACTCTTGTTTAGTTTCTAATTCTAAATATTTCTTTTTAGAAACACAAGAACTTACTAATATTATAGATAATAGTAATAATGATACTTTTTTCATAATTGATTAAAATGATTGTATATTCATACAAAGTTAATAAAATAGGTGAATAACATTAACTAATTACTAGTTTTTATGAAAAATTTATAATCAGTAATCCTTTAATAACAATACGAGTGATTTTAAAAAAAAGTATATATTTTATCGTTTTTCTTTTTTTCTTAGTGTCTTGTGTAAAAAAAGAAATAAAACAAGATTATCAGTTAAGAGGAGGAGTTTTTGGAACCATCTATAACATTAAATATTTACAAGCAGCCAAAAATTACCAAAAAGAAATAGACAGTCTGTTTAAAGAAATAAATAACTCTTTATCAACTTATATTTCAACATCAGATATTTCTAAGATAAACAGAGGAGATACCACAGTTTTGGTTGATAATTATTTTTTAGATGTTTTTAAAAAATCTAAAAGAATACATAAAGAAACTAATGGTTATTTTGATCCAACAGTTGGTAATTTGGTAAATGTTTGGGGTTTTGGACCTAAAAATGAAAAACAAAATTTAACTTCAAAACAAATTGAAGAACACCTAAAATATGTTGGTTTAGAAAAAGTTACTGTCAGTAAAAATAAAGTAGTAAAAAAATATCCAGAAATATATTTAGATTTTAATTCCATAGCAAAAGGTTATGGAATAGATGTAATAGGGCGATTTTTAGAGCAACAAAACATAGAGAATTACCTTGTTGAAATTGGAGGAGAAATTAGAACTAAAGGAACAAAACCTAATAAGGTTCCTTGGATAATAAAAGTTGTAGATCCCTTAGAAAATGGTACTGATGATGGTTATAAAATTATTAACCTTTCTAATAAATCTATGGCAACGTCAGGGAACTATTTAAAGTATAGAATATCTGAAAATGGAAAAAAGTATGTACATACAGTAAATCCCAAAACTGGAGAAGCTTTAGAGAATAATATGTTAAGCGCTTCTGTAATTGCAAATTTAGATTGTGCAGATGTAGATGCTTATGCCACTGCTTTTATGGCAATGGGTGTAGAAAAAACAATAAATTTTTTAAAGAAACATAAAAAGATTGAAGTTATTCTTTTGTTTATAAATGAAAATAATCAATTAGAGGAGTACACAAATTATCAATTTGAAGAATAACTTCTAAAAATCTAGGAGTTTAGTATATTGCATAACTAAACCAAACAAACAAGTTAATTATGAAAAAAATTATAGCAATTTTTTTATTTATTATTTCACTTTCGGCATCCTATGCCCAATCAAATGATGAAATAGCAAGTGTTTACATGAAAAGGGCTACAAAAGCCATTGAAGAAGAATCCGATTATAAAAAAGCAACCAATCTCTTTGAAAAAGGAGTTGGTTATTTAGATAGTATTACAGATGCTTCTATAGCAAAATTAGGTACAAATATTTATTACAAACAATTACAATATAAACTGGCAAAAGAATATTCGAAATTATACTTTACACTAGAAAAAGATAAAAATTCAGAAGAATACATAAACCAATTGGATTTGGCTGTTACGCTAGATGAACTGGTTGAAAAACAAATTGCTGAAGAGAAAAGATTAGCGCTTATAAAAAGGAAGAAATTAAAAAAACAACGAAAATTAGATTCCTTAACTAATTTATGGGAAACACAGTCAAAAAAACTATCTATAGCAGCAGACACCATTTTTAATTTTGATAAAAATAACTATGCAATTTTTATTAAAAATGGAAAATATGGTTTGATAACAGACAAAGGAAGAATTGTAATTGCAGCAAATGGATATAGAAATGCAATTGCAAATGATGGTTATGTTTTATTTACAAATTTAAAAGAAGAAGCTTTTGTTTTGTATTGTTTTAATACAAATACAGGTGAAGGTTTTTTACTACCAAGACCTTCAGAAATAAATACCGCTTCTACACACTATGGAAAAATAATGTTACCAAGAGGAAATGGAAACTTGGTAACCTATCCAAATAAAACAGCAGTTCCTTTTGTGTATAATTTAAAGGACAAAAAAAATATAAGAATAAACGATAAAGAAACATTTTTTAAACAACTGAAAAAAGATGATGTTATTGAAAAATTTGATAAAGAAAATAATATTAGAATAGACAAAGTTTGGTATAATTTCGGCGGTACTTTAGGAGGTAAAATGTTTCCTGTTTACCTAAATAACGAAGATGTTATACATTCTTTTGTTTCTGGTATTGATGGTTCGGTTTTTTATGTAGGTTCAGATTATCAATTTATTGGAGGATATTACAAGAATTGTTTTGAAGCATTATATGAAAAAAATAGGGTTTGGATAGACCAAACTGGTGGCGAAGTAGAAGCTCCAGAAAACGAAGCTGGAATATATACTGGAAAAATAAAACCAGTAAAATTAGATAACGGTTTTTACCATTTTATGAAAGATGGTTTAATTGTTTTGGGAACAAAAACACTAGAAACTAAAGATGTTTTTATGAAGAAGTATACAAACTAATTTTTATAACAAACAGGAAGTATTTCTCCTTTCATCAAACAAAATCGTTCCATTAACTCTGGAGCGATTTTTTTTGTATAATCTATCTCATCAACAGAAAAACCGACTGTACGAAGTTTGTTGAAATAGTCTTTTCCATAAACCCGAACATGATCATATTGACCAAATATTTTAGCACGTTCTTTTTTATCGGTAATACTATCGTCTTCAAACGTTTTTTCTCTAGATAAATCTTGTGGTATTTGAAAAATACCAAAACCTCCTTTTTTTAAGACACGATACAATTCTTGCATGGCTTTAGTGTCGTTAGGAATGTGTTCTAAAACATGATTGCAAAAAACAACATCAAATTGGTTTTCTTTAAAAGGAAGGTTGCAAATATCTGCTTTTACATCTGCAATAGGACTTTCTAAATCTGAAGTAATGTAATCTAAGTTTTTCTGATTTTTAAAACGTTTTAAAAAACATTGTTCAGGTGCAATATGTAATACTTTTAGTGTTTTAGAAGAAGTAAAAAAGCTAGTTTCGCTTTTAAGAAACAACCACATTAGTCGGTGTCTTTCTAAAGATAAAGTAGATGGAGATAAAGCGTTTTCTCGTTGTTTTCCATAACCATAAGGTAATAACTTTCTAAAGCTCTTTCCATCTATAGGATCTGTAAACTTACTTCCTTTATAATAAAAACTTACAAACGGCTTTACCCAGTAGCTTAGTTTTATAAGCAATGGCCTTGGTATCGTATTTAATATGGTTTTAAAAATAGACATGTTTTGTATCACAAAGATTCGCTGAGCTTTCACAAAGATTCGCATCGGCGATATTACTATGTATTATGAGTCTTTTTATTTCTTAGTGTATCTCTGTGAAATAGTTTACTGACGAAACTCATCCTCTTCATTAGTTTCAATGCCTAATGCATCATGAACATATTTGAAAGTTGATAATAATTCTGGTTTTCCGTTAAGAATAGCAACATCGTGTTCAAAATGAGCAGAAGGTTTACCATCTAATGTAGTAATTGTCCAGCCATCATTATGTTGTCTAATTCTATGTGTACCCATATTTGTCATAGGTTCTATAGCAACAACCATTCCTTCTACAAATTTTTTGCCTCTACCACGTTTTCCATAATTCGGCATTTCTGGATCTTCATGCATTTCTTCACCCAAACCATGTCCTACCAATTCTCTTACTACTCCGTAACCGTGTTTTTCGGTAAAATTTTGAATAGCAAAACCAACATCACCAACACGATTTCCTAGTTTAAATTCACGAATACCAACATATAAGCTTTCTCTAGTTACGTCTAGTAGTTTTTTTGTTTCAGCATCTATTTCGCCAACGGCAAAAGTATACGCATGATCTCCATAAAAACCATTTTTCTTGGCACCACAATCAATAGAAATAATATCTCCTTCTTGTAAAGGTTTATTGTTAGGAATACCATGAACCACTTGGTTGTTTGGGCTCATACAAAGTGTGTTTGGAAAATCATACAAACCTAAAAAGCCAGGAATAGCACCTTCAGATCTAATAAAATCTTCTGCTAACTTATCTAACTGTAAGGTAGTTACACCAGGTTTTACTTCGCTGGCAAGCAACCCTAATGTTTTAGAAACAATAAGAGCGCTTTCACGCATTAATTCTATCTGTTCTTTGGTTTTTATTTTTATCATGTCGAAAAAATTAAACCGCAAAGTTACTATAATTTAGTGGTAAAGTTATTTTTTAAGGAAAGAGAAAAAACCTTTCTTTTTAGGTGGTGCAGGTTCGTAATTAAAGATGAGTTTGTAAATAGCAGACCAGCCTAAAAAACCTCCGATATTTCTATCGTCAATAAAAATATCGGCATGGATTTTTCGACTATATTTTTCACTGTATATTTCTTCTGGAAAGTTTTTGTTTACAGCATAAAATTCAATTCCATTTTCTTTACAAAAAGAAACAGCTTCATCTAATTTTCTTCCACTTCTGTAGGTCCATAAAATTAGTCTGTGACCTTGAGATTGTAATTTCTTCATGGTTTCAAAAGCTAAAACCATAGGTTTGCCAATTTTAGGGTATGCATCTTCTACAATGGTTCCATCAAAATCTACAGCAATAATTAAGGTGTTATTGTTAAACATTATTTTTCGTAGGAATGTTTATATGGTTTACCAGAAACAATAGTCAGCATATCTTTTTCTAAAGATTCTCTAGCATATTCTACATAGCGTCCTATTTCTTTACCATCTTTATAAAAAATAAAAGTAGGTACTCTAATAATGTTGTACCCTTCTTGTAAATTATCAGGTGTTTTTTTACTTCTATTTACAGTAACTAAATTTAAATTTTTAAAATTGAAATCTGCAGCCTCTAAAATTTTATAAAAACGAGGTGTTTCCCTTTTACTGTCTCCACACCAGGTTCCCATAAAACCTTTGATTTCAATTCCTTTTAAACTTTCTTTTAATTCTTTAATTGTAGTTTCATCTAATTTATAATTTTCAAAATTTTTGATAAACCAACTGTTGTATGGATCTGCAGTAAATGATGTTTTATTTGCATAACCAACCAAGTCGCCTTGGTTATTTTTAGCTGCAGTTATTTCTTTTTGAACATTACAAGACAGAAAAGAAACGGTAATTAAAATTAAAAGAAAGTTTTTCATAGAAGTTTACATCTCGTTATAATAAAGAGTGTTGCGTCATATCTTCTGGTTGAGCAACATCTAATAAATCTAAAATTGTTGGAGCTACATCTCCTAAAATTCCACTTTTAATTGATTTTATTTCGTTATCAATTAAAATAAAAGGAACTGGATTTGTGGTATGTGCTGTGTGTGGGCTTCCATCTGGATTCATCATGGTTTCACAATTTCCATGATCTGCAATTAATAATGTTGAATATCCGTTTGCTAAGCCAGTTTCAATAACATCCTTTGCACATTCGTCAACAGCTTCACAAGCTTTTATGGCTGCTTCCATAATACCTGTATGACCAACCATGTCTCCGTTTGCAAAATTTAAACAAACAAAATCAGCTTCTCCTTTTTCTAAATCTTCACACAAAGCATCTCTTAATTCGTAAGCAGACATTTCTGGTTTTAAATCGTAGGTAGCTACTTTTGGTGAATTTCGTAAAATTCTACTTTCTCCTTCAAAAGGTTCTTCTTGTCCGCCAGAAAAGAAAAAAGTAACGTGAGGATATTTTTCAGTCTCAGCAATTCTAATTTGCTTTTTCCCCGCTTTAGATAAAACTTCGCCGAGCGTATTTTTTATATTATCGTTATTATAAATTACGTTAATTCCTTTAAAAGAAGCATCGTATAAAGTTATGGTTGTATAATATAGATTTAGCTTTTTTGTTTCTTGATCTGGGAAATCGTTTTGAGATAACATATTTGTTAGCTCACGACCTCTATCTGTTCTATAATTAAAGAATATTATCGCATCTCCTTCTTTTATAGTTGCTTTAGGAGAACCATCTTTATTAGTAAGAATAATTGGTGTATGAAATTCGTCAGTAATTCCGTTTTCATAATTATTGTTCATTATTTCAAGAGCATCTGTAGTTTTGGTACCAACTCCATTTACAACCCCATCATAAGCTTCTTTAACACGTTCCCATCTATTATCTCTATCCATTGCATAATAACGACCAGTAACTGAAGCTAGTTCGCCTGTAGTTTTCTCCATATAATCTTGAATGTCTTTTATAAAGAAAGTTCCAGATTTTGGATCGCAATCTCTTCCATCGGAAAAAGCATGCAAATAAATATTTTCTATGTCATTTTCTTTAGCAACATCTAGTAAACCTTTTAGGTGATTAATATGTGCATGAATTCCTCCATTAGAAACTAGACCTAAAAGATGTACATTTTTGTTATTTTTTTTGGCATATTCAAAAGTATCTAATAACACTTTTTCTTTACCTAAAGTTTTTTCTTTTACCGCTTTATTTATACGAGCTAAATTCTGATATACAATTCTACCAGCACCTAAATTCATGTGACCAACTTCAGAATTTCCCATTTGTCCTTCAGGCAAACCAACGTGTTCTCCATCAGTTCTTAACTCAGCATTTGGGTACTTTTTGTATAAACTATTTATGTATGGTGTTTTTGCGTTATAAACAGCAGAAACTTTTGGGTCTTGTGTAATACCCCAACCATCTAAAATCATTAAAATAACTTTTTTGCTCATTCTATATCTTGTAATTAAGATGTAAAAATAAGAAAGATTTTTGGGCTTGTATAAAATATTTAAAAAGACATTTTTAATAACAATTTGTTAAAATTAATGCTATTTTATTTACAGAAAATTAATAAAACCTGTTAAAATTATGATTCTTATAAATGCTTTTGTTAAATGTGTGTTAAAGAGAATGAGTAACTGAAACATTTTTTGATTTGTGCAGTCTATCTAGTACAAACAACCTAAAAATAATTTTTAACCTAAAAACTACACAATCATGAAAAAAATCGTTTTACCAATTTTAGCAGGCTTATTCGCAATTAGTACAATTTCAGCAGCAGGTCCAGGAGACAACTATCCTCCAAAAAAAGATGAAGTACTATCAACCAAAACTAACTTCTATTCTTATAAAGTAAGCTCTTTCTGTAAATTAATTCAAATGGGAGATTACACAGCTGTAAAAGCATTAATTGAAGCAGGTGAAGATGTAAACAAAAAGTCTAATGGATTAACTCCATTAATGTTTGCAGCAAGACACAACAAAGCAGATATTGCTAATTTATTAATTACTAATGGCGCAAAATTAAAATTGAAATCCGATAAATTGAAAATTACTGCTTTAGAGTATGCAAAACGTTCAAAAGCAAAAGATGCAATGAAAGTGATTGAAGACGCTTTAAATAAATAATATTTACAAGGCGGTTGGTCTTAAAAGAGATTGTGTAAGCAATCTCTTTTTTTATTGACCAAATGCAAGTAAATTTGTATTTATAA
>CAYPHE010000064.1:0-11439 GCA_964410075.1 uncultured Polaribacter sp. | reverse complement strand
AAGAAAACTCAGATGCTTCTGTAGAAAAGATTATTAAACTGTCCTTAAAGAGTTTGTAAATAGTTTGAATAAAGTAGTTAGAAAAATTTTTATTGGTATTTGCGTTGCTTTTTTTGTAGGCAATTCGCTTACAGCTCAAACACAAAAAAAAGATACTACAAACGTAAAAAAAGATACTATTGATTTACCGTATAATTTCAATAGAAACCAAAGTGGAGGACTTTTTTTAGATACTCTTGCTGAAAAAGAAATTGTTTTTGATAAAGATTTAAATAGGTACGTAATCGTAGAAAAAATTGGAGATTACCAAACAAAAACACCTATTTACTTAAGCCGAAAAGAATACGAGCAATACCGTTTAAAACGAGATATGTTGCTGTATTTTAAAGAAAAAGTAGGCGCAACCAATGGTAAAAGAAAAGGAGCAGAAGACCAGCAAAGAAATTTATTACCTTCTTATTATGTAAATTCTAAATTTTTTGAAACCATTTTTGGAGGAAATGAAATTTCGTTTACACCAACTGGTAATTTAAATTTAAAATTAGGATTTATTTATCAAAACACAGAGAATCCGCAGATTACAGAAGAAAATAGGAATAGTCTGGTATTTGATTTCGGGCAACAAATTAATTCTAGTTTACGAGCAAAAGTTGGAGAACGTTTAGAGTTTACAGCTAATTACGATACACAAGCCACTTTCGATTTTCAAAATTTAGTTAATATAGATTATACACCAACAGAAGACGATATTTTGCAAAGCATAGAAGCAGGTAATGTTGCTATGCCTATAAAAAACTCTTTAATTAACGGTGCGCAAAGTTTATTTGGGGTTAAAACTGAACTGAAATTTGGTAACACTAGAGTAACTGGGGTTTACTCTCAACAAAATTCAGAAAGTAATACGGTGGTTTCAGAAGGTGGTGCTTCTGTTCAAACTTTTGAACTGCGAACAACAGACTACGATAACGATAGGCACTTTTTCCTATCTCAATATTTTGTAGATAATTATGCAAAGTCTTTAGAACGTTATCCATTAATTAGTAGTCAAATAAATATCACTAGAATAGAGGTTTGGATTACCAATAGAAATGCAAGTACAGAAGATTTTAGAAGTATTGTTGCGCTAGCAGATTTAGGTGAATCCGAAGAAGAATACTTGGTAAATACTACTTCTGTAAATGAAACTAACTCACCCTCGGTCTCTTCAGGGAATTTACCAACAAATAACTCTAATAATTTAGGAGATTTACTTGAAGTAAATGGAGGTATTCGAAATATTTCTACGGTAAGACAAACTTTACCAGCCTCATTTAAAGAAGGCACAGATTATTCTGTTTTAGAAAACGCTAGAAAATTAGAGTCTAACGAATATACTTTAAACTCGCAATTGGGTTTTATTTCTTTAAATAGAAGGTTAAACGATAGCGAAGTTTTAGCAGTTGCCTACGAATATACAGTTGCAGGAAATGTTACAGGAAGTTCAGAAAAATCTTTTAGAGTTGGAGAATTTTCTAACGATGGAATTTTAGCACCAAATAATTTAGCGGTAAAACTATTACGTAGTGAAATTCTTCAAACCAAAAGAACCAATCCTACAACTAATCAAGAAGAGGCTTTTCCTACTTGGCGTTTAATGATGAAAAATATTTATGCGTTAGGGGCATTTCCATTATCGCAAGATGGTTTTCGTTTCGAAATTCAATATAGAGATGATCAAACAGGTATTGCTTCTAATGTTTTACAGAGAGCAGAAAGTGGTAATGTTGCCAATACACCATTATTACAAGTTTTAAATTTAGATCAACTAGATCAAACACAATTTAGAGATCCAGACGGTTTTTTCGATTACGTAGAAGGCGTTACTGTAAATTCTCAAAACGGTTATATTATTTTTCCAACTCCAGAACCTTTTGGTAAAAACCTAGCGGAAAAATTAGATGTAGCTGCAGATGATGAATTTATTTTTGAAGAATTGTATTTAAACGTAAAAGTTAATGCAAAGGTAAATTTTCAAAATAAAGACAAATACTTATTAACGGGATATTTTAAATCTAATGAGTCTGGGGGAATTCCATTAGGCGCATTTAACGTTCCGAGAGGTTCTGTTACAGTTACTGCAGGTGGAAGACAATTGGTGGAAGGAATTGACTACGTTGTAGATTATAATTTAGGGCAAGTTCAAATAATTGACCCAAGCTTAAAAGCGTCTGGCACACCAATTTCTGTATCAACAGAAAACAATGCCATCTTTAATCAACAACGTAAACGTTTTATGGGTGTTGATATAGAACATACCTTTTCAGAAAATTTTGTTTTAGGAGCAACAGTATTAAATGTAAACGAAAGACCATTAACACCTAAAGTAAATTATGGTTCAGATCCTATAAATAACACCATGTTGGGTATGAATGTAGATTACTCAACAGAAGCTCCAATCTTAACAAAATTGGTAAATAAACTCCCTTTTGTAGATACAGATGCACCGTCTAATATTTCTGTTCGAGCAGATTTTGCCTATTTATTACCAGGTACACCAAATGGTATTGATGTTGCTGGAGCCGCAACTACCTATTTAGATGATTTCGAAGCCTCTCAAATTCCAATAAGTATTTTATCTCCCTTAGATTGGTACGAAGCAAGTACGCCAGATACTAATACTTTTCCAGATTTTGGGGGGAGTTTAAACGATAACTTGGCTTATAATTTTAAACGAGCAAAATTAGCTTGGTACAGTATTGATCAAATTTTTTATGGTTTTGGAGATACACCAGCAGGAATTAGTGCTAACGATTTATCTAGAGCAGAAACTACTCAAATTAATTTTAATGATTTATTTCCGAATCAACAATTTGATGTTACTCAAAACACCCAAATTAGAACATTAGATTTGGCTTATTTTCCAAATGAAAGAGGTTCTTATAATTACGATACTAGCAATGTAAATACAGATGGAACATTTACCGATCCAGAAAATCGTTGGGCAGGAATAATGCGTGCATTAAATACCAACAATTTTGATCAGGCAAATGTAGAATACATTCAATTTTGGATGATGGATCCGTATCAAAACTATTCCATTACTAACGAAGAAGGATTACCGCAAGGTGTAGATCCTAACAATCCAGCCAACCAAGTAGGAGATTTATACATTAATCTTGGTAATATTTCTGAAGATATTTTAAAAGATAGCCGTAAAATGTACGAAAACGGCTTACCAGAAATAGGCGGAACTCAAAATACAGCGGAAACAAATTATGGTAAAGTTCCAACAACAGCATCTATTATTTATGCTTTTAATGAAGAAGATGCAGCAAGAACTAATCAAGATTTAGGTTTCGATGGATTAAATGACGAAGAAGAGCTCTCAAACATAAGAGAGCAACTCGGAACTGTTCCTGCTTATTTGCAAAACGATCCTGCTTCAGATAACTTTCGTTTTTTTAGAGGAGGCGATTTTGAAACTCAAAATGCATCTATAATTAGTCGTTATAAAGATTTTAACAATACCCAAGGAAACTCACCAACATTAAATCAATCTACAGAAAATTTCCCAACATCATCTACAACCTATCCAGATGTAGAAGATATTAATAGAGACCAAACCATGAATGGTATTGAGAGTTTCTTTGAGTATAAAATTTCTATGAATCAAAATGATTTGACTGTTGGTAGAAATTTTATTGTTGATGAAAGAAACGTTTCTATAGATTTAGATAACGGTGATGAAATTCAAACAAAATGGTATCAGTTTAGAGTGCCAATACGAAGTGGAGTTGCGCAAAATGGTATTACCGATTTTAATAGTATTCGTTTTATAAGAATGTTTTTAACCAATTTTAAAATGCCTGTGGTTTTACGTTTTGCAGAGTTAGATTTGGTTCGTGGAGATTGGAGGCGTTATACAAGACAATTAAATAACAATAGCAATATAGATGAAGATTTAAACGAAACCGATTTACAAAATTTTGAAGTTGGTGTCGTAAACATAGAACAAAATCCAAGTATCTATGCTACTCCTCCTGGAGTAGATAGAGAAAGTTTACAAGGGAGTACGACTGTACAATTACAAAATGAACAATCGGTAACTTTACGGGTAAATGAATTGCCTTCTAACGAAATAAGAGCAATCTATAAAAATTTGAGTTCAGATCTGCGTCGTTTTAAAAATCTGGAAATGTTTATCCATTTACAAGAAAATGAAGGAGCTCCGTTAATAAGCAATAACGATTTTTCTGCGGTAATAAGAATTGGAACAGATTTAGACGAAAACTTTTATCAAATAGAAGTTCCTTTAACTGTTAGCGAAGATGGAGTGGCTCCTTTGCAAGTTTGGCCAGAAGAAAATAACTTAAATGTTATTTTAGAGCAATTGGGTAAAGTAAAATTAGAAAGAGACGCTGCAGAATTCGATTTAACAGAATTATACCCAGCACCAATTGATAACGAGCCAGCAGCATATAGATTAAGAGTAAGAGGAAACCCAACATTAGCGCAAATAAGAACGTTAATGTTAGGTGTAAAAAATAACACTCCTTCACCAAAAAGTGGAGAAATTTGGTTTAACGAATTAAGAGCATCAGATTTTGATAATAAAGGAGGCTGGGCTGCAGTTGTTAATGCAGATGCAAATTTTGCAGATGTTGCTAATGTGTCTTTAGCAGGAAGTATACAAACTGTTGGTTTTGGTAATGTAGAGGACAGAGTTGTACAACGTAATTTAGATGAAACTAAGCAATATGATTTTGCAACTAGTGTTAATTTAGGTAAAGTATTAACTCCAAAAAATTGGGGAATTCAATTGCCAATGTCTTATAGTAAAGGAGAAACATTTATAGACCCTTTATATGATCCGCAATACCAAGACGTTTTACTAGAGGATGCATTAGAACAAAACGATTTTAGTCAATTTTCTCGAGATTATACCAGAAGAACAAGTATTAGCTTTATAAATGTTCGTAAAAATAGAAATCCAAATTCTACACGAAAACCACGATTTTACGATGTAGAAAATATAGGATTGTCTTATTCTCATAATAAAGAATTTAGAAGAAATTATAATATAGAACGCGCAGTAAACGAAAGTGTTAATGCTTCTGCTTCTTATAGCTATAACTTTAATTCTAAACCAGTAGAACCTTTTAAAAATTCAGCGCTTTTTAAAAGTAAGTATTTAAAACTGATTAAAGATTTCAATTTTAATTTAATACCAAGTACAATAGCTGTAAATTCTAGAGTTAATAGAAATTATAATGAGCAACGTTCCAGAAATTTAGTAGAAGGTTTATCCGAACAACCAACATTAATACAACGTCGTTTCTTGTTTGATTGGGATTATACGTTGGCTTTTGATTTAACCAAGTCTATACAATTAAACTTTAATGCCACCAATAGTAATATTTACGATGCTTTTGGTTCTGATGAAGAATTGGCTGTGTTTGATAATTTTTTCAACACAGGAAGATCTAACCAATACCATCAAACATTAAATGCTACATACAACTTACCAATTAGTAAGATTCCTTTCTTAAAATTTATAAAAGCTGATTATGCTTATACTGCAGATTTCGACTGGCAAGCACAATCTCAAGACCAAACTATTGTCGACCAGATTGGAAATTTGGTGCAGAATGCCAATACGCATAGTTTAAACACCAGTTTAAATTTAGAACGTTTTTACAAAGGTTTTGGTTTTAGTAAATGGTACAATTCAACAGGTAAAGAGAGAAAAACAAAACGTAAAAAGGCAAAAGCTGCAAAAGACAAAGGTAAAAATGCCAATTTAGGTTTACCTAAAGCACCATCTGTAGTAAGAAAAAAGAAAAATATTCCAATAAGTAAAAAGATTGTTAAAGGAGTTTATGATTTAGCTACCTCTGTAAAACAAGCAAAATTTAGTTACTCAGAAAATAATGGGCAATTACTAACTGGTTATCAAGAAAATGTTGACCTTTTTGGAGGTCCTTCTACAGGATTTGCTTTTGGAAGTCAAGTAGATATTAGAAATAAAGCATTAGAAAATGGTTGGCTTGTTTCTCCAAGAGCAGAAGTAGATGATCCAAACACACCAGATATAGATGAAAGTACTTATTATAACAAGAATTATAACAGAACTTTTTATAGCAAGCTAGATTATTCGTTTACAGCAAAACCAATTAAAGATTTAAGTATAGAAATTCGAGGTAATCGAATTCAAACCAGAGATGTATCTCAACAAATAGATATTATTGCAGATGGATCAGAAAATGGATTTTTAGATGATATTGATCCTTTTGAAACAGGTAACTTTAGTACAAGTTTTTATATGGCGAATACCATGTTTACAGATGGAGATGAGTTGTTTAATACACTACGCAATAACAGAAGTATAATTTCAGCTAAGTTAGCAAGAGAAAATCTTTCAGAAGGACAAGTTAACGGTTTTGGAGAAAATAGCCAACAAGTTTTATTACCTGCATTTTTAGCGGCATATTCAGGTAAAGATCCAGAAAGTGTAAAATCTGGGTTATTTAGAGATATTCCTTTACCAAACTGGACGTTGCGTTACAGTGGTTTAATGAAGTTGAAATGGTTTAAAAGTAACTTTAGCAATTTTGTAGTTTCTCACGGTTATAGATCTTCATATACTGTATCTGGTTATACAAACAATTTATTGTATGATGAGAGTAATCCTTTTGTGGTTTCAGAAAATTCAATTTCAGGTAATTTTGAACCAGAATTATTAGCTTCTGCGGTTACTTTAGTAGATGAGTTTTCTCCTTTGGTACAGGTAGATATGAAAATGAAAAACTCATTTTCGTTACGTGGTCAAATCAATAGAGATAGATCTCTAAATTTAAATTTTAATAACAATACGTTAACTGATGTAAATGGAACAGAATATATATTTGGATTAGGATATATTTTTAAAGATGTTAAGGTAAATACTAGGTTTACAGGAAAAAAACAAACCTTAAAAGGAGATATCAATTTGCGTGCAGACGTTTCATTAAGAGATAATGTAACACAAATAAGATCTATTGAAGAAGATAATAACCAAATTAGTGGTGGACAACGATTATTTTCTATTAAATTTACAGCAGATTATGCATTAAATAGAAGTTTAACAGCTTCGTTTTATTACAATCACCAAGCAACACGATACGCTATTTCTACAACCTTTCCAAGACAGGCAATTAATGGCGGTATTAATATAACATACAATTTAGGCGGAAATTAAATATTTAAAACGTAATAGAGAATGAACATTCCATCAGAATTAAAATATACAAAAGACCACGAGTGGATTAGTATAGAAGGAAATATAGCTACTGTAGGGATTACAGATTTTGCTCAAAGCGAATTAGGTGATATTGTTTATGTAGATGTAGATACATTAGATGATAATGTAGAAGAAGGAGAAGTATTTGGCTCTGTAGAAGCCGTAAAAACAGTTTCTGATTTATTTATGCCACTTTCTGGTGAGGTTTCAGAATTTAATGAAGAGTTAGAAGATGATCCAGAATTGGTAAATACAGATCCTTATGGAAAAGGATGGATGATTAAGATTGCAATTTCTGATGCTTCTCAAATTGATAATTTACTAGATGCAGCAGCGTATAAAGAACTTATTAAAGGATAATTTTTTTATCATCTCTATTTTTGTAACGCTACTTATAGGCTACTTGAGTTTTATTAAAGTGCCAAGAGTAGATATACAGGTTGAGTATTCAGACAAATGGGGGCATTCTTTTGCATATTTTATGCTAAGTTTATGTTGGTTACTAACTTTTTTTAAATATCCTAAAAAGAAGTTTTTAATTATTACTTTGTGTGTTACTTATGGCATTGTTATTGAAGTATTACAAACAACATTAACGAATCACAGAACTGGAGATTTTTTAGATGTAATAGCAAATACAATAGGTATTTTGTTAGGTTTAATGATTTTTAATTTAATAATTAAAAAAATTAACGTTAATTAGAGGTCTAAATTTGCAAATAAAAAAGGAAATTAATTAAATTAGCAACTTATTCTAAAGCATACTTATGGAAATTAAGAAAAATCCGAAATCTAATTTAGAAAATTACAGTAAAATATTTTTACAAATAGGTTTGGTGTTGGCATTATTTGTCACTTATGCTGCTATCGAAAAGAAAACTTACGATAAAATTGAAGTAAAAGATCTTGGAGTAGTAAACATGAATGCGATTTTTGAGGAAGAAATTCCAGTAATTCAGAAACCGCCAAAACCAGTACAACCAAAAACTCCACCACCTCCAGCTCCAGAAGTTATAGAAGTAGTAGAGGATGATGAAGAAATTGAAGAAACTGTTATTGAAACTACAGAAACCGACGAAGAAGAAGAAATTGTAATCGACGAGGTAGAAGAAGTAGTAGAAGCAGAGGCTGTTGTAGAAGATGTAAGCTTTATGATTATTGAAGACATTCCTATTTTTCCTGGATGTAAAGGAAAAAGAGACGAGTTAATGGCTTGCTTTAACAAAAAAGTACAGAAACACTTCTCAAGAAAATTTGATTCAAATTTACCAAATGAGTTAGGTTTAGATTCAGGAAGAAAAAGAGTTTATATTGGTTTTACGATAAGTAATAGTGGAGAAATTGTAGATATTAATGCAAGAGCACCACACCCAAAAATTAAAGACGAGGTAGTTAAGGTAATGAAGTTATTACCAAGAATGAAACCTGGTAAACAAAGAGGGAAACCTGTAAATGTAAAATATAGTATCCCGTTTACTTTATTGGTTGAATAAAAACAATAAGAGAACAAGTTAAAAAAGCCTTTTAGAATTTTCTAAAAGGCTTTTTAATTTAAATAGTAATTAATTTTTATTTAGCTTAGCATTAATATTGCTTTTTTTAATGCACTAATCATAATATCAATTTCTTCTTTAGTATTGTAAAAAGAAAAAGAGGCGCGAATTGTACCTGGAATTTTATAAAAATCCATAATAGGTTGTGCACAATGGTGGCCTGTTCTTACAGCAACACCTAATTTGTCTAAAAGTGTTCCTATATCATAAGGATGAATTTTTCCTACATTAAAAGAAATTACAGCTGTTTTTTCTGCGGCAACTCCATAAATTTTTACGCCTTCAACTGCCAATAATTGTTTTGTAGCATAATCTAATAATTCATTTTCATAAGCTGAAATAGCTTTAAATCCTATTGAATTCATATAATCTAACCCAGCACCAAAAGCAATTCCACCACAAATGTTTGGTGTTCCTGCTTCAAATTTGTGAGGTAAATCAGCATAAGTAGTTTTTTCAAAAGAAACGGTGGCAATCATTTCTCCTCCACCTTGGTAAGGAGGTAATTTTTCTAACCATTCTTTTTTTCCGTATAACATACCAACTCCTGTTGGACCACATAATTTGTGAGCTGAAGCTACATAAAAATCAACATCTAATTGTTGAACATCTGGTTTTATATGAGGTGTAGCTTGCGCTCCATCAATTAAAACAGCAGCGCCTACATTATGAGCAGCTTCAATAATCTCCTTAATTGGGTTTACAGTTCCTAATGCATTAGACACATGATTACAGAAAACCAGTTTTGTTTTGTCATTTAAAAGCTTATGATACGTATCTATAATTAATGTACCATCTTCACTCATAGGAATTACCTTTAAAACAGCACCAGTTTTTTCACATAACATCTGCCACGGAACAATATTAGAATGATGTTCTAATGCAGAAACTATTATTTCATCGCCAGTTTGTAAAAGTGATGCAAAACCATTAGCAATTAGGTTGATACTATGTGTAGTACCCGATGTAAAAATAATCTCGTAAGCATGTTTTGCATTAAAATGTTGCTGAATTTTATTACGAGCTTCTTCGTATTTATCGGTTGCTTCTTGACTCAATGCATGTACACCCCTGTGAATATTTGCGTTGTAATTGCTATAATAGTCTACAATAGTGTCTATAACAGATTGAGGCGTTTGAGAAGTAGCCGCATTATCAAAATACACTAAAGGTTTACCATTTACGGTTCGTTTTAGTATAGGGAAATCTTTACGAATTTTTTCAACATTAATCATACGGTTCGTTTTAAATTACAAAGATAAACCTTGCATTTTAATTGATTTACTAAAGGCAATATGAATTTCTTATTTTTACATAATTAAACTTTTTTCTATGAAAATTTTTAAAAGAATACTTTTAATAGTTCTTGTTGTTCTCATTGGAGCTGTAATTTATAACTATCCTAAATTGAATATTTTGGCTGGTTATTCTGCTAAAAGCGTTGCGTCATCTGTTTTTGTTGCCAACAGAACTTTAGCTTACACAGACCAAACAGATAATAATTTTAGTCCAGTAAATTTGGCTACAGATACTGTAGATTTTAGTAATAAAATTGCAATTTCTTCAGCTTTTGGCTTATTAACAAGAAAAGCATTGTATAGAGATGGTGTAGGTGCTGTTTTATTGTTGGAAGATGAAGATGCGAATGCAACTTACCTAAAACCTAAAAGAAGTATAGTAGATACAGTAACTACTTTTCCTTATGGAAGTGGAATTGCCAAAGATACTGTGTTTACAAATGTAGATTACGGTAAAATTAATTTGGCAATTGATAAAGTGTTTAATGAATTTGATACTAGAGCTTTTTTGGTAATCCATAAAGATCATATTGTTGCAGAACGTTACAAAAAAGGCTTCGATAAAACATCTAAATTTTTAGGGTGGTCTATGACCAAAAGTATTATGGCTACTGTTTTTGGTGTTTTAGAATATCAAAATAAAATTGATGTAATGCAAAAAGCTCCTATTGAAAGTTGGCAAAATGATGAACGCAAACATATTACTATTCATAATTTATTACAAATGAACTCTGGTTTGGAATGGGATGAAGATTACGGAACCATTTCTGACGCGACCACCATGCTGTTTTTAGAACGAGATATGACAAAACTACCAGAAGAAAAAGAATTGACAGGAAAAATAAATGCCTCTTGGAATTATTCTTCGGGTACTTCCAATATTTTGTCAGGAATATTAAGAAAGCAATTTCTAACTCATCAAGAATATTTAGATTTTTGGTATACCGATTTTATAGATAAGATAGGAATGAACTCTATGCTTGTAGAGACAGATTTAGCGGGTAATTATGTAGCGTCTTCCTACTCTTGGGCAACTGCTAGAGATTGGGCAAAATTTGGCTTACTGTATTTGCATAATGGCAATTGGAATGGGACTCAATTATTTGATAAAAGCTGGGTAGATTATATTACTACACCTACACCTACTTCAAATGGAACATATGGAGCTCAATTTTGGTTAAATGCAGAAGGTAAATTTCCTAATGTTCCTAAAAACTTGTTTTATGCCGATGGTTACCAAGGACAACGAGTGTATGTATTACCAGATCAAGAATTGGTAATTGTTCGTTTTGGATTAGAAAATTTTGATGAGAATACTTTTTTAGAAGAA
>CAYPHE010000063.1:7596-11505 GCA_964410075.1 uncultured Polaribacter sp. | reverse complement strand
CCATCTTCTATGGTTTTAATAACTCCAAGTGCAGCACGTTCTCCTGAAATCATGGCTGCGTTTAACGAACCATTTAACAATTGATCTCCTGCTAAAAAGATATTAGAAGTTAACTGTGTTTCTGTACTAGACAATTCGTATTGTAAATTGCTAAGTTTAGGCAATGCTTTTTTTATGCGGTAACATTTTACAAACTTAGTAATTGAAATTTTACAAAAAGTGGCCAATTCTTTGGTTACTTTTTCAATTAATTCTTCTTGATTGTAATCATGTTTTTTTACAACAGTAACAGAAAGTAATTCTTTATTTGTTTTTGATGAATTTGCAATACTGGTATGATAAAAAATGTTATTAATCAATGCTTTTTCATCTGCAATTAAACCGATTAATGGTTTTTGAATTGCTCTTTTTTCAGTTTCAAAATATAGCGTATCACAACTTTTCCAAACAGTTTCTTGGTTTTTTAAGTTGGTAATTAAAGTACTTGCTTCTGAAGCTACAATTGTAAAATGCGTAGTAAACTTTACATCGTTTTTTAAGATAATTTCTTTATTCTTAACTTCTTTTACAGGCGAATTAAAAATAAACGCTGTGTGCTGTAAGTTTTCTTTTAGTTGATTTGATATGGCTTGTATTCCTTCTTTTGGAATTACAGCCAAACCATTGCCAAACATTTTATAAACAAACTCAAACATTCTACTAGATGTTTCTAAATCAGACTCTAGAAAAATTCCACTAAAAAAAGGTTTAAAAAAGTTATTGATAATTACTTTAGAAAATCCGAAATCTTTTAAATAGTTTAAGGTTGATTTTTCTTTTGTAGTAAAAATTTCAGCTATTTTTTTCTTTTTTAAAAGATTGTTTAGTTTTAAAATTTTAGCCTTATCACTTATACTTCCTATTGAAGAAAATAGCGTTGGAAATAGCAAACTAAAATTACGCAACGGATCTCCAATAGTTTGTTGTTTTCCATTTTTAAAAATTGCAGCACCAGGTAACAATTCTTGTAATTCTAGTTTATTATAATCTAAATAATGCTTTGCTGCAGGGTAAGCACTTAACAAAACTTGAAAACCTCTATCTAAAACAAAACCATCAACTTTATCCGATTGTACACGTCCGCCAACGTTGGCATCAGCCTCAATAATGGTTGGTTTATAACCATTAGATTCTAAAACCTTTGCAGCTATTAAACCACTAACTCCAGCGCCAACAATGTAAATTTTATAATCCGATTTCTTCATTTTTCTCAATTTTCTGTGAAGCTGTTTTTCTAAAATAGGCAGCTAATATATTTTGTATGTCTTTGTTGTCTTTTTTAGGAGTTAAATAAAACTGATAATCTTCAGGAGCCGATAATTGATCGTCTAAATCTTTATCAATATAACCAAATCCTTTGTAACGTCCATTTAAAATTAGCGCAAAACCAATTTCGTTTTCATGTCTTCCGTTTTCTTTAATTACTTTGTTTTCAGCTTGTAAAGAAATTGATTTGATAGCGTTTCTAACTTTAAAATTATAAATAGCTACAGTTTCTTTGTGGTTACAAATTCCTTTGCAAGTGTCTAAGAAATGAGCATCACAATTTTTTGCATTTTCTAGTAAATGACAGTATTTAGGACACAAATCAAAATCTGTACACAATTTACTAAGAAAACTTCGGCATTCTGCTAAATTAGAAAACTGAGCTAAAGGACTTGTTACCAGTTTAGAGCGGTTAAACGCAAAATGAATAATCCCTTTTTGATCTTCATAATTAAAAAGGCTAACCGCTTCACGATTATTTTTTTGAGCTCTATTGTATTTGGGGAAACGATGTTTTATTTCTGACGATTCCAATAACAAAGCCAACAACTCACTACCAGTTTCTGTATAAGTAATGTCAGCCGTTTCCATACATAACTCGCGTTCTTTCTTCTTTTTGTCATAAAAATGACTAATAACACGTTGTTTTATGTTAATGGCTTTACCAACATAAATAATTTCTTTTTTAGGATTTTTAAAATAGTAGACTCCAGCTGTTTCTGGTAAATCGTCTACAATTTTTTTATCTAAAAGCGGTGGTAAAGTAGCCTGCCTAGATTTGGCATTTAAAAAAGAATTTATAATAAAGGTTTTATCTCTTTCTAATAATCTTCGAAACAATTCAACAGTAGCTTCAGCATCTCCTTTAGCTCGGTGCCTACCATTTATAGGAATTGCTTCAACTGTACAAATATTGCCTAAACTATAAGAACGTAAATTAGGAATGATTTTTCGAGACAAACGAACTGTACATAATTTTTTTCTTACAAAATCAGAACCCAAGTTTTTAAATTCATCTTTAATAATATTGTAATCGAAATTTACGTTGTGCGCTACAAAAATGCAATCCTTTGTAATCGCTTCAACTTGAGCTGCAATTTCATGAAATTTAGGCGCATGTCTAACCATAGCATCTGTAATGCCAGTTAAATTGGTAATAAAAGACGGAATGTTTTGCTCTGGATTTACTAAAGAAGTAAATTCGTTTACAACTTTTTTTCCATCAAAAATAAAAATGGAAATTTCGGTTATTTTTTGTCCATGATAACCTTTACCCGTAGTTTCTATGTCTACAACTGCATACAAATTAATTGATCAGTTGTTTTAAATCTGCAATAGTTTCCGTAGGATTTTCTGCTCCAAAAACATAACTCCCAGCCACCAAAACATTAGCACCAACTTCTATCAATTGATTTGCATTTTCGTTGGTAACCCCACCATCAATTTCAATAAGGCAATTGCTTTTAGTAAACTCAATTAAGTTTTTTAGTTGTGCTACTTTTTTGTAGGTGTTTTCTATAAAAGATTGTCCACCAAAACCAGGATTAACACTCATAATACAAACCAAATCTAAGTCGGTAATAATATCTTCTAAAACCGAAATTGGAGTATGTGGATTTATAGCAACACCAGCTTTCATACCTGCAGCTTTTATAGCTTGAACAGTTCTGTGTAAATGCGTACAAGCTTCGTAATGAACCGTTAAAATATCTGCACCCAAATCTGCAAAAGTAGTAATGTATTGGTCTGGATTAACAATCATTAAATGCACATCTATTGTTTTAGTGGCGTGTTTTACAATAGATTTTAAAACTGGCATTCCAAAAGAAATATTAGGTACAAAAACGCCATCCATAATATCTATATGAAACCAATCCGCCTCGCTATTATTTACCATTTCTACATCTCTTTGTAGGTTAGCAAAATCTGCTGCTAAAACCGATGGTGCAATTAAATTACTCATTATAAATTTTTAATTTCTACAAAGATAATTATTTCGTTTTGCAAGTTAAGATGAGTTTTCATTCTTTTCTTGTAATTATATATGCTTCAATAGATAAATTAGATTTAAACTTCAATAAAATTTAGTAATTTCACACTACAAAACAATAAGATAGTGCGTTTTATTATTGCCTTTTTCTTACTAATTAGTCTAGTTTCTTGTAAAAGATTTTCTTTATCAAATCAAGATAAAACTAATGCAATAGACACCATTGTAGACTTTTCTTCAGTAGACAGTTATCCGTCTTTTAGTAATTGTAACGATTTTATAGAAAAAGAAGAAAAATCGTTTTGCTTTAGAGAAACCATCTATCAAAAAATAGCAGAAGAGCTAGATAAGGTTCAATTAGAAAGTAAAGATAGTATTAAAGAAACCGTTTTGGTACAAATACGAATCAATTCAAAAGGAATTTTTACAATAGATTCTATCATTTCATCAGAAAAAATAAAAACCATTTTTCCTAATTTAGATAGTGTTTTACATACAAGTATTGTTGCGCTACCAGAAGTTTTTCCTGCACTTAAAAGAGGCATTCCAGTAACTACCGTTTACCAATTACCAATTGAAATAGAGTAGATTTTTTTGTAGCTATTTCGCGCTTT
>CAYPHE010000063.1:6244-7496 GCA_964410075.1 uncultured Polaribacter sp. | reverse complement strand
GAATCAAGAAGCTAAATGCTTTTTGAGTTTTATCCACCTTTTAAAAAAGGGTAATATGCTGAATTAAGCTCAGAATGACAATTAAATTAAATGTCATCTCGAATCAAGCTTTAGCGGAATCGAGAGATTTTAAGAAAATATATCCAAATTTTAAGAATAAGAAATAATTCTAATTCAACATCTGCCACAATTTGTCTTTCAATTCTTGCAAACCTATTTGAGCAACCGATGAGATAAATAAAGTTTCCACTCCTTTTGGAAGCTCTGCTTTTATTTCTGCTTTCAACTCATCATCTAACATGTCTGTTTTGGAAATGGCTAACAAACGTTGCTTATCTAATAATTCGGGATTATGTTGTTGAAGTTCGTTTAATAAAATTTTGTATTCCTTATTAATATCATCACTATCCGCAGCAATTAAAAATAGCAATGTAGAGTTACGTTCTATATGACGTAAAAATCGATGACCAAGTCCTTTACCTTCTGCAGCTCCTTCAATAATACCAGGAATATCTGCCATAACAAAAGTGCTATGGTCTCTATGTTTTACAATACCTAAGTTGGGTTTTAATGTCGTAAATGCGTAATCTGCAATTTTAGGTTTTGCAGCGGTTATTACAGATAGTAAGGTAGATTTCCCTGCATTTGGGAAGCCAACTAAACCAACATCTGCCAATATTTTTAATTCAATTCTAAACCAACCTTCTTTACCATCCATTCCTGGTTGGGCATATCTTGGTGTTTGGTTGGTAGACGATTTAAAATGCCAGTTTCCTAAGCCACCTTTTCCGCCTTCTAATAAAATAACTTCTTTACTGTCTTCGGTTATTTCAAACAAAATAGCATCAGTATCGGCGTCTCTAATTATAGTTCCTAATGGCACATCAACAATAATATCTTCTCCGTCTGAACCAGTACTTCTACTTTTGCTTCCGGCACCACCTTGGGTTGCTCTAAAATGACGTTTGAATTTTAAATGGAAAAGTGTCCATAAATTTTTATTTCCACGAAGAATAATATGTCCTCCACGTCCACCATCACCACCGTCTGGACCACCTTTTGTAATGTACTTTTCTCTGTGTAAATGTGCAGAACCTTGTCCGCCTTTACCAGAAGAAGCATAAATTTTTATGTAGTCTACGAAGTTACCCTCAGTCATTGTATTCTATTTTAAGATTTAAATACCTAACAGCCACAAGCTGTTCTCCTTTTAATTTCAAATCTTCGGTCGTTATAAAGTTAAAAGTCAAAA
>CAYPHE010000063.1:4924-6144 GCA_964410075.1 uncultured Polaribacter sp. | reverse complement strand
GTTAAAAGTCAAAAATTGAAAGTAGCATTCAAAATTGATAACTTAACACTCAGCATTTATAATTCAACACTATTACAATTTGTCAAATACTTCAGCAATTCTTTTGGTAATATCTTCAATAGAACCTACACCGTTAATTCCGTAATATTTGTCTTGAGCAGCAAAAAAGTCTTTTAGAATTGCCGTTTTTGTATTGTATTCGTTAAAACGATTTCTAATTTTACTTTCGTCCATATCATCAGAGCGTCCACTTGTTTTTCCTCTTTCTAGTAGACGTTCTACTAAAATATCTTCAGGAACTTCTAAAGCAACCATTCCGTTAATTTGTTCGCCTTTTTCGGCTAAAAATTCGTCTAAAGCTTTTGCCTGAGATTCTGTTCTAGGAAAACCATCGAAAATAAAACCATTTGCATCTGGGTTTTTATTAACTTCTGCTTTAAGCATGTTAATGGTTACTTCATCAGGAACTAAATCACCTTCGTCAATGTATTTTTTTGCAAGAACTCCAAGTTCAGTTTTGTTTTTAATGTTGAAACGGAAAACATCTCCTGTAGAAATATGCACTAAATTGTACATGTCTTTTAAGAATTCTGCTTGCGTTCCTTTTCCTGCTCCTGGAGGGCCAAATAATACAATATTTTTCATTTTGGGTTTTTGTGTTAATTGATATATTTCTGAGTAATTTCTTCCTAAATTATTATAATCTAAACCGTAACCTACAATAAACTTGTCTGGTATACTTTTTCCAATATAATCTATAGGTAATTCTTTTTTAAACACATCTGGTTTAAAAAATAGAGAAACTACTTTTAATTGTTTTATAGGTTTGTCTTGAAAGATATTATAAATTTCTTGAAGCGTTGTTCCAGTATCTATAACATCTTCTAAAATAACTACAGTTCTATTGGTTAAATCTTCATTTATACCTAATAGTTGTTTTACATTTTCTGAAGAGTTTGTACCCTCGTAAGAAGCTAATTTAACAAAAGATATTTCGCAATCTCCTTTAAAAGCTCTAATAAAATCCGAAGCAAATAAAAAACAACCGTTTAAAATTCCAATAAATAGCGGTATTTCACCTTCAGGTAAATCTGCTTTTACTTGTGCTGCTAAAAAATGTACGGTTGCATCAATTTCCTTTTTGCTAATAAAAGGTTTAAAATACAAATCGTGAAGTTTTATAATACTCATTTTTTATAACCGATTCTATTTGGTTTTTT
>CAYPHE010000063.1:0-4824 GCA_964410075.1 uncultured Polaribacter sp. | reverse complement strand
ATTTACCTGAACCGCTTTTCTACTTCTCAAAATACCAGAAAGCATTGCAATGCCTTGTTCTGTAAAGGCATAAGGAAGCGATCTACGCATATCAAAATTTGCGGTCGCAAATTGCGACCGCAAATTTAAAACTTCATTTTCGTTTAATTGAAACATAAAATCTTTAGGAAAACGCTCTATATTTCTTTTAACTTGTTCGTTTAATCTTTTAACTTCAACTTCATACAATTCAGCTAAGTGAAAATCAAGCATAACGCGATTTCCTCTAATCTCGAATATTGTATTTTTTAGAATCTCTAATTCCATTTTTTTTCATAGCTAATTGGCAAAAATAAGTAATTTTAGTTTATTAACGCCTGATACTTAGCAATGAGATTCTATTATTTTTAGATATTGTTTAAAATAAAAAACACCTTATAACTGCAAAAGCTATAAGGTGTTTTTAAGAAAAAATTATTTTAAAATTATTTTTTCTTGATATCTTTTTTAGTCGTGTCAAACATTATTGGAGTAGCCACAAATAAAGAAGAATACGTACCTACTGCAACTCCAATTATTAATGCAAACATAAATCCTTTGATAGAGTCTCCTCCGAATAAGAAAATTGCTAACATTACTAATAATGTTGTTAAAGAGGTGTTTATGGTTCTTCCTAAAGTAGAACTTAAGGCTTTGTCTACCACTTCACTGTATTTCCATTTGGTATGGATACCAGCAAACTCTCTAATTCTATCAAAAATTACCACGGTATCATTCAGAGAATAACCAACTACAGTAAGTATTGCAGCAATAAAAGATTGACCAATTTCCATGTCAAAAGGCATGAATTTATACAAAATAGAGAATACTCCTAATACGATTAATACATCGTGGAAAACAGCAATTACGGCTCCAATTGAGAATGATACTTTTCTAAATCTTAATAAGATATATAAGAAAACGATTAGTAAAGATCCGAAAACGGCATACAATGCAGAAGTTTTAATATCATCTGCAATAGTAGGTTCTACTTTGTTGTAGCTCATTACACCTGCACCGTCTTTTTCGAAACCTGGTTTAAAGTTTTCGTAAGATAAGTCACCTAAATAAGGCTTTAATCCATTGTATAAATCGCTTTGAACTTGTTCGTCTACTTCTTGACCTTCGTCTTCAATTTTATAAACTGTTGTAATTTTTAATTGGTTAGAAGATCCATAAGTTTTTACCTCTGGAGCTGTACCAAAAGCATCTTTTAATGTTGATGAAACTTCTGTTGCACTAATATCATTATCAAAACGAACTACAAAAGAACGTCCACCTTTAAAGTCAACACCTTGTTTTAATCCTATTGAGAAAATAGATACTAAACCTGCAATAATAATTGCTCCAGAAATTACGTAAGCAATTTTACGTTTTCTTAAGAATTCTACATTAATATTTTGGAACCAACCTTTAGAAATAGAAGTGTTGAATGTTAAATTACTTCCTTTGTTAACAGCACTGTCTATTAATAAACGTGTAATAAATACTGCCGTAAATAAAGAAGTTGCAATACCAATCATTAACGTTAAGGCAAAACCTTTAATTGGTCCTGTACCAAAAGCATATAAAATAATACCAGTTAATAAAGTAGTAATGTTGGCATCTATAATCGCAGAAAGTGCTCCTTTAATAGAAAAACCTTCTTCAACAGCTTGTTTTAATCCTTTTCCTTTTGCTAACCCTTCTTTAATTCTTTCGAAAATAATTACGTTGGCATCTACAGACATACCAATGGTTAAAATAATACCAGCAATACCTGGTAATGTTAATACAGCGTTGAATGATGCTAATATTCCGAAAATAAATAAAATGTTTACCGCTAAAGCTACATCTGCATACAAACCAGCTTTACCGTAGTATAAAATCATCCATAATAACACTAAAACAATTGCTAAACCGAAAGAAAGGAAACTAGCATCAATGGCTTCTTGTCCTAAAGAAGGTCCTACAACTTCTGCCTGAATAATTCTAGCAGCAGCAGGTAATTTACCAGCTTTTAAAATTGTAGAAATATCTTTAGCTTCTTCAATAGTCATACTTCCACCAGAAATAGAAGTTCTACCACCAGTAATGGCTTGGTTTACAGAAGGAGCAGTATAAACAATATCATCTAAAACAACGGCAACAAAACCACCAACATTATCGCCAGTCATTTTTGCCCATTGTTTTGTTCCAATACTGTTCATGGTCATACTAACTTCTGGCTTGTTTAATTGGTCAAAAACTTGTCCAGCATCTAAAATAACATCCCCTTCAATTGTAGCTCTGTCGTTTCTATTACCTTTAATAGCATATAAACCGATAACCTCTGTTCCGTCAGTAGTTTTATTTGCTTTGTAATCCCACAAGAATTTTACATATCTAATTTCTTTAGGTAATAAAGCTCTTACCTCTTTTCTTTTTAATAAGCTATTTACTGTAGCAGTATCTGCAACTTTAGCCTGAGCTACCAATGAACTTACTTGGTTTTGAGATTGAGCAAAATTTGGAGATAAATAGGTGAATAAACTCTTTTGATTTACTGCTGTAGAATCTTTAGTTTCTCCTAATAAATCGTCAATATCATCTGAATCATCTTTAGCCGTTTCTTCAGTTTTTTCAACCTCAGTTTCATCTTTTAGTAATTCAGCAACTTTACTTTCAGCTGCAAAGAAAAAGTTTTGTACTTGTGCATTGGTATATACTTCCCAGAATTGTAATTCAGCTTTACTTGTAATTAATTTTGTTACACGTTCAATATCTTTTGCTCCCGGTAATTCAATTTGAATTCTCCCAGAATTTCCAATACGTTGAATGTTTGGTTGTGTTACCCCAAATTTATCAATTCTACTTCTTAATACTTCAAAAGCTGTTCCAATAGAACTATCAATTTCGTCTTGAAGTGTTTCTTTAACAGTTGCGTTGTTTTCGTTAAAAGAAATTTTATCGCTTAAAGCTTTTGTTCCAAAAATATCTGGATCACTTAATTTTGTGTCTCCTGCAATAGCTTCAAACTCTGCAAAAAAGATATCTAGGTAGTTATCATTACTCGCTTTTTGTGTTTCGTCAGCGGCAGCCAAAGCCTTGTTGAAAACTTCATTTTTAGAATCGTTAGCTAAACTTTTTAAAACTTCTTTTACAGAAACTTGAAGAATGGCATTGATACCTCCTTTTAAATCTAAACCAAGATTCATTTCTTTTTCTCTTACATCTTCGTAAGTATATTCTGAAAAACCTAAGTCTATAACGTTTTTATTAGCAACACTATCTAAATATTTGTTTTCGAAAATAGCTCTTTGCCTTGCATCTTCTGGGGCATTATCTAAAGCGTAAACTTTAGCTTCGTCTTCTACTTTGTTAGCTAAAAAAGTAAATGATAATTGGTATAAACTTACCAATCCAAAAAGGATAGCAAATAATCGAATTAGTCCTTTATTTTGCATTTTATATGTTTTTTAATCAGTTTTTTATAAAGCGAGCAAATATATAGCTTCTAAAAAACTTGACAATTATTTTTTATTGATTGTTTTGAGTAATCAGATTGATACCCATGAATTTAGAAGTAGTTTAAACAATTAGAAAACTACTGTGTTTATTAAGCGTAGTTGTGTGGTCCAGCTCTTACCTCTGGCTCTTTATAAGAAGAATTATCCTTTGTAAAAGGATTGTTTTTATTTGTTTTGTAGGCAGTTTTAAAAAGAAAGTCTGCTCTTTGTAATTGTGTTTGAAATAAAGAAGCATAAGTACTGTTTGTGGTAAACCTATTTGAACTGTACTTTGTATTTAAAATACTTCTTTCTTTAGAATTTGAAATATCTTTTTCTTGCGTTAACTCATAAACATCTATATTGTAATCAGAAGAAGAGTCTTTTTCTTTTTTATGATTTGAAGTATTGCTTAAAAGATTTTGGTTTTCGTCTGAAAGGGCTTCTTTAATGTTTTTTACATCAAGAGAGCTGTAATAAGCTATTTTTAGAGTGCCGTTTTGGTTATCTTTAATCGAAATGTTAGAAACACCAACATTAAGTAGTTTTTCTTTTACATTAGCAATAGTATTTTCGATATTGTTTTTGTTGATTTTTGTATCAACAAACTCCAAAACAATTTCTTGATTAGGTACAAAACCTTGTTCTTGAAATGCTCCAAAAGAAATACATATTATTAAAAAAAGCGTACTAACGTACCATTTTAAACTCATGGTGCCAAATATATAAAAAAGATTGCCTTTTACGAACGTAAAAGGCAATCTTAATAAAATTTATTGTAAAATTTTATAATTCTAACAATCCGTTAGTTTTAGAAACTCCTTCAGCTGATGCTGCTAAGTGTTCTTTTTCAGCATCACTCAAATTAATTTCAACAATTTCTTCGATACCGTTTTTTCCTAATTTTACAGGAACTCCGATACATAAATCAGACAAACCGAATTCTCCATCTAACAAAGCAGAACAAGGGAATATTTTTTGAGTATCGCAAGCAATAGCTTGTACCATACCAGAAACAGCAGCACCTGGAGCATACCAAGCAGAAGTACCTAATAATTTAGTTAATGTAGCACCACCAACTTTAGTATCTTCTTTTACTTGAGTTAATCTTTCTTCAGAAATAAATTCAGAAACTGGTACAGAGTTACGAGTTGCCAAACGAGTTAAAGGAACCATTCCTTTGTCTGAGTGACCACCAATTACCATTCCATCAACATCAGAAATTGGAGCTTCTAAAGCTTCTGCTAAACGATATTTAAAACGAGCAGAATCTAATGCTCCACCCATACCAATAATTTTATTTTTAGGTAATCCAGTAGTTTTATGAACTAAATATGTC
>CAYPHE010000062.1:0-11716 GCA_964410075.1 uncultured Polaribacter sp. | reverse complement strand
TTCCGACAGGCAGGCTTGTGGGTAGATTTCGAATAATAACAAGTTAAGCTGTTAACTCTCTAAACAAATCTTCTAAGTTTTTGTTTATTGCTTTTAATTCTAAAATTTTTAAGTCGTTTTCTTGAGCAAAATCAAACACTTTTGGACGCACATCTTCTTTAGTATTAAATTGTAGTTGCCAAGTGTTTTCTTTTAAATTAATAGCGTTATCAATATTTTTTAACGAATCAAAAACCATTTTCATAACTTTTTTATCAAATGTTACTTCAATAATTTGTTGATTGTTGTGTTGTAATTCAGATAGCAATTTATCAATTACTATTTTGCCCTTTTTTATAATAATTACTCTATCGCAAACGGCTTCTACTTCTTGCATAATATGCGTGGAAAATAAAACCGTTTTGTCTTTACCTAATTCTTTAATTAAAGTTCTTATTTCTACCAATTGATTTGGATCTAAACCAGTAGTTGGCTCATCTAAAATTAAAATTGATGGATTGTGTAAAATGGCTCCAGCCAAACCAACTCTTTGTTGGTAACCTTTAGATAATTGATTTATTTTTTTATGAGCCTCAGTAGTTAAACCTACTTTTTCAATTATAGAACTAATAACATTTTTAGTATTTTTTATTTGATGAATTTCTGCGCAAAATTGTAGATACTCTTTTACGTACAATTCTTTATAAAGTGGATTGTGTTCTGGTAAATAACCAATCACTTTTTGTGTTTCAATTGCATTTTTAGAAATGTCTATTCCGTTTACAAATAAATTTCCTGAAGAAGGTTTTAAAAAGCCTGTCAGCATTTTCATGGTTGTAGATTTTCCAGCACCGTTTGGTCCAAGAAACCCTATAATTTCTCCTTTTTTTGCAGAAAAAGAAATGGCATCAACTGCTTTTTGTTTTCCATAAATTTTAGAGGCTTCGTTTATTTGTATAGACATTTTAAAAAGTATTATTTACTTAACGATATAAAATTAATTTTAGTTTGAAATTACTGTTTTTCTTGTTTCAGTTTTCTAATTAATTTCATTCGTTTCCAAGCAATTTTATGACGTTGTTTGTATAACCACAAACAACTTAAATCTAAACCAAAATAAAAAAAACTAATTCCACTTGGCGGATTTGCACTAGGTAAAAAATAAAACACATCCCATGCTGTTTCTGGCCACCACCAACATTGGTAACTTGTTCCTATAATTTCTAAAACAGCAACTGAAATATACATTGCTAAGTAAAATAGACGTTCGCGAGGCTTTTTTCTTAAAATATATAATGTAGCCGCGGTCATTACAAAACCAAAAACATCATTTCTAAAAATTAAAAAAGCTGTGGCATATATGATTATGGCAATAGAAAAATAAATTTCTAACAATTTTTTAAGTTTAATAATAGAGGATGCTTTTGAAAAGTATAAAACAGCAACATAAACTAAGGCGTGCCCTGGTGGAATGTAGTGAGGCACATTTTCTAGGCGATAGGTATACATGCCTAATGCAATTGAAAATAAATATTCTCCAATAATAGCAATTAAAGTGGCTACTATCATTTGTTCTTTTATGCGTTTATTTACTCTAAAGAATATAATTGTAAATACAAGTATCATTACAACAAAAGCAGATAGCTGCGCATTATTGGTAATGTTAGCAAAGTATAAACTATCTAAAAATAAACCTGTGGCAAAAAAGAAATACAACCCTCCTAAGCTTAATATTGTTGCTTTTATTGGAGATTTTGTAGCTAATACACTCATGCTGTAAAAGTAGTAAAGAAAATAAAAAGAGATTGTCTAAAAACAATTTTTAAACAATCTCAATTATTACTTTATAAGTGCAAAACTAAATTTGATAACGAAGTCTAAAAGTTATCAGTCTTGGTAAAATAAACGTTTCGTTAATTCTATTGGAAATATTACCATTGCTAACACTAATTCTAGATGCTGTGCCTAAAATATTACTTGCTTCAACTTCATATTCCCATTTTGCATCTTTATTTTTTCGATAAGATGTTGAGAAATTTAAAATTTTAAATGAGTTTTGAAATTCGCCATTTTGTCTTACTTCATTATAAGAAAAGTCGGTTTTTACAGTTAAAGAATTCCAAATGTAAGCATCAAAATCTATAGAAGGTCTATGTGTAACCGACTTGAAATTTGATGTGTTTTCTGAGTTTAACTCTAGCCTATCTTGATCGGAAAAACTTGCCGAATAGTTTACACTAATATTAGGAGCTTTGGTAAAGTTTGTTCTAATACTTGGTCTAATAGAATAGTTAATGGTGTTTATTTGAGTGGTTTCATCACTAAACAATTGATAAAATTCTGAATCTGAATACGTACCTCTAAAACTGGTTCTAATTTTACCAAATGTTTTGGTTATTCCTCCTGATGCAGTATATGTTTCTGTGTCAAAAGGCAAGTTTAAATTGCTTCTAGTTGATACAATAGATCTTTTACTCGAGTCATTTGCATCTGGAACAAAATCTGCAATTGAGGCTATTTGCTCTATTGTTTTTGCGTAGCTTAATCTAGCAAATACAAAAGTGTTGTTAAATAAATTGAAACTACTATATCTTAAACTTGCATTGTGTGATCTTGCATTTAATATATCATTATTTCCAAAGAAAAAAGAATTAAAACTGTTTGCAACAATTCCTTCAGCAATTTGGTTTACGTCAGTAAAATTTACGCGTTGTCTATAATTTAACACCAAGCTTTCACTTTTTTTAAATTGAGAAATAATATTTATTTCTGGAAGCACTTTAACAAATGTATCTTTAAAATCTGGAGTTATTCCAACTTGATTGTTGTTAACGTTAAAAGAATGAACAGTAAAACCTGGCCTAAATGTAAAAATACCTGCTTTAACACGGTATCTTAAACCAGCATATAGATCTGTAAAGTTGTATTCAGTATCATTATTGGCTTGCGCATTTGGCACACTTGGTATATTAAAATTTGGAGTTTGTTCGGTATTGTTATCTAGCAATTGAAAAAATCTAGAGTCAAAAATTTGTCTGCTTAAAATAGTACCTCCTACAAAGTTGAAATTACTTTTATCGTTTATAATATAATAGTAGTCTAGTTTTGCATCTAATTGACTAGATTTTACTCGTCTATTTTGTTCTAATCTATAAAATTGTTGCGTTTTATCAAGCCCTAATACATCTGCAGCAGAATCAAATCCATCTTCATTATCAATTGGATCGGTATTGTTATTTTCTATAGTAGCTAAATAAAAAGGATCTTCATCTTGAAGTAAATGTTGAACTTCTAGTGCAAAAATATTCTTCTCATTAGCAGTATAGAAATAGTTTAAATTTTGATTTATAGTGTATGGAGTAGCATTTTCATTTTCTAGTATTGGAGTTGTATTTCCAATTACAGCAGAGAAGCCACTATCTGTTCTAAACTCGTTGGTAAAACGCCCAATAATATCATAATTCATTTGATTGTTGATATTCTTGTTGTAAACCGATTTAAATTTAAACAAACCAGAGTTACTAGTTTGGTCTGTTGTATTGTCTGTAATATCATCTGGAATACTTTCATCTACATAATCTACGATGTTTCTATTTCTTTGTCCATTTGAGTTTCCAGACCAAATCAAATAACCACTTAAATCTAATTTTTTATTGGGTGAATAACTAAAATTAAATGCACTCAATTGAGTTTCTATTCGATTGGCATTTCTTGCCGTAGCGTTTAAAAAGCCAATGCCAGCACTTGCTAAATTAATGTTAGTTCCGTTTGAAGGGCTCTGGCTAACAAAACCACCGTTTAAATTTCTAATATCTCTTCTGTTTAGTACTGCCTCTCCTAAGTTGTTTACATCTCCAATAAAATTGATGGTATATTTTGGAGTGTAATAAAATAGTTTTGGTTGAAACAAATAAAGTTCGTCATTAGGAGAAGCACCTGCGCCGCCGTACACATCTCCAAACCAAAATTTATCTTTTCCTTTTTTTAATTTAATATTGATGGCAACTCGATCTTGATTGTCTTGTACTCCACTTAATTGACTTACATCTGTATAATTTCGTAAAACCTGAATTTTATCAACAGCATTTGAAGGGATGTTCTTAGAAGCTAATTTGGTATCTCCACTAAAAAATTCTTTACCATCTACGGTTATTTTTTCAACTCGTTTGCCTTCAACTTCTATTTGCCCATCATCATTAACTTCTACGCCAGGTAGATTTTTTAACACATCTTCTAACTTTCTTTCTGTACCATTTTTAAAAGAATCTGCGTTGTAGACAATGGTGTCTCCTTTTACAGTTACAGGCATTTTAGAAATAATTTCAATTTCGTCTAACGTGTTATCGTAAGCCATTATATAGTTCTTTACGATATCATCACTTTGTGTAGAAACATATTCATCTACAGATTTAAAACCGATATAACTAATTTTAATGTTATACGTTTTGTCTCTTTTTAGGTTTAGCATAAAGTTTCCATTAGCATCAGAAAAACCATAAGAAGTAATTGCTTTAGAAACGGTGTCTATAGCAATTGCATTTGCCATCTCTAAGGGTATTCCAATAGAATCTTTTACAACTCCAGAAAATTTAATTTGTGCTGAGGTAATAATACTAATAAAACAGAATAGCGTAAATATTTTTAATTTCATAAAGGGTTAGTTGTTTTTTTGTTTTTAAAATCTTCTTCCACCGCCACCACTAGCTCTTCTTGCTCTAAATTGCTCGCGTAGTTCTTCGGATTTTACTTTTACAATAGCATTGTATTCTTGTCTACTAACTTGCTTTCCTTTTTTAGGCTCTTTAATTGCTATATTTTCTTCTGGATTAATTACAATTTCTGTACATAACATTGTAGTTCTGCCAGCATTTATTTCTAAAATTAACCCTGGTAAACCATAATAATCTTTCGGACCAGTGCTTACAGGAATTTGTGGAGTGTACCAAGCTGTTATCGTTTCCATTTTAGGAGCATCAACCTCTTTTTTTGTGGTTTGTACGGAGTCCTTTTTCTTTGCGTTATTTCCTCCTCTTCTCCCAAAAATCTTACTATAATCTATATTGGTATCTTCTCTGGTTAAAGTAGCCTTATAACATAGGTACTGCCCAATTTGTTTGGTTTCAGAACCTAATTGCCATTTAGGTTGTTGCATTTCTTCAACAATTAAAAAGCGTTTACTAAAGGTTTCTACATCTTCAATTATTTTACCACTTTTTACATTTTTATAAATAGAACCTTGTCCATTACTAGCAACAGCCCATCTTGGACCGTTTGAGGTTCCTGGAGCAGATAATTTTGCATCTTCTTTAAAAGAAGATTCTGTTTTTGTAAAATTAAGTGTGTATGTTTTTTCTAAAAAGTTTTTCATACGCGCCATAATTTGCTTTTTTCGCTCTTCGGGCATCTTGTCGAAACGGCTCATGTCCATTGTGGTTTTAGACATATATTTGGCTTTACCTTGAAAGTTTTTTTGAGAAAAAGAAATGGTTGTTAGTAAACTAAAAAATAGTATGGGAATAAATAATTTCATTGTTTTGTGTTTAAAAAAAGCAAGTTAAAAATACCTGTTTTGCCTAACGTTAAGACTTAAAAAAAACACAAAAGTTTAAAATTTAAAAAGGTTAAATATATGTTAACCCTTTGCCTTTATTTTTATTCCATTTCCTAAATCTAAACCAGTTTTCATTTTCTCCATTAACTCTTTCGATTTTTTTCTTTGAATTTTTGCAAACGTTTTTCCATCTACTTTTTTACCTTTTGTAGGCTCGTTAATTTTAATTTTTTCTGTTGGGTTTATTTTTATTTCAGTGCAAACTATAACTTTTTTACCATCATTAATTTCTAAAATTAAACCAGGCAAACCATGGTACCTATCTGGTCCATTACTTATTGGAATTTGAGGAGTGTACCAAGCTGTTACGGTTTTAGTTTCTTTTGTTTTATCTTTTTTAGTATCTCCATCAACAATGGTCATTTTTGTTTTTTCTACTTCTTTAGAATAAGTAGCTTTGTAACAAGTATAGTTGCCAATATTTTTAGTCTCAGAAGTTAATTCCCATTCGTGATTAGGTAACCTATCGTTAATTAGAAATACTTTTCCTTGAATTTCTGTTTTATGGGCATATCTTTTTTCTTTTATATTTTTAAAATAAATACTTCCATTTCCTGTTCCGCTAGAATTTAAAGATAGTACTGTTATGCCATTTTGTTTTGGGTTAGGAGTTTTTAGTTTTTCTTTTTCTTTGTATGTAGAAGTAGTTTTGTCAAAATTTAAAATAAATGTTTTTTGATTCATTTTTTGTATGCGTTGTCGGATTTGTTCTTGCAATTTCTTATCCATACCATTTTTATCGCTTTTCATAGAAAAGTTAGATTTCTGACTGGTTTTGTATAGAGCTGTTCCTGTAAAATTTTGTGATTGAATAACTGTTGCAATTAGAAGAGTTATTAGGGTAATTAATGTTTTCATGTTAATGTGGTTTTTAATTTGAAACAAAATTAGGTAGTACTTAAGGGTTTTAAGGTTAATGAGTGTTAACGAGTGTTAACTGATTAGTTTTCTTGTTTTTACCAATTATATTTGTTGTATGAATACCAAAAAATACAAGCTAATCTTTTACGTAATTACGTTTACTATTGTTGCTACGATTACTGTGCAATTCTTTTGGAATTACAAGAACTATCAATCAAATAAACAACGAATTGCAAATGAAATTCAATTGAGTTTTGATAATGCAATAGAAGAATATTACTCTTCTATTGCAAAAAGTGACTTTTTAACTATTGTAAAAAATAATAGTAAAAAGCTAAAAAACAAAAAAGGAATAGCATCTTGGTTAGATACTGTTGTAACTAAGGATAGTCTACAAAAGCCCAATGTTAGAGTAACGAATTTAAAAATTATATCCGATACAAGTACACCCTTTAAGTTAAGAGATTCTGTTTCCAATTCAATAAAAAAGAGGGCAAAACTTACTAATAAAAAAAACTCTTTGTTAAAGAAACAAAACCCGTTTGATTCTTTTAAGAAAAAATTATTTACTCAATTTATAGATAGTACAAATGCAGTTACTCTAAATACAGACGGTTCTGTAACTAATGTAAAATATTTTAAAGGAAAAAAAGCAGCAGATAGCTTAAAGTTAGTAGCAGATTTAAAACCTATTTTTATTTCTTTTTTAGATAAATCTGTAGATTACATAAAGCTAGATTCGTTAATCCAAAAACAGTTGATTCAAAAAGGAATTAATATAGAAAATGCGTTTCAACATATAAAAAGCGACACTATTTTTAAAAAAACAAAAGATTCTTTACTTGTAGAAAAGTTATTTACAGCCATTTCAAAATCTACATACATAAAAAAGGATGAACAATTTCAGTTACTTTATGCAAGCCCTAATATAGCTGCCTTAAAAAGAAGTTATTTTGGGATATTCTTGTCTTTTTTATTAGCATTAGCAGTAATATTTAGTTTGTTTTATTTGCTAAAAATTATAAAAGATCAAAAAGAGTTAGCGCTTATTAAAAACGATTTAATTAGTAATATTACTCATGAATTTAAAACACCAATTGCTACTGTAACTTCAGCTATTGAAGCTATTGAAAACTTTAATGCGATTAATGATAAAGAAAAAACGGAAAAATATCTTAACGTTTCTAGTTTTCAGTTGAAAAAATTACATCAAATGGTAGAGAAGTTATTGGAAACAGCAACTTTAGATAGTGAACAATTGTTGTTGAAAAAAGAAAATGCAGACATTGTAGAAATTACTGAAAGAACTGTAAATAAGTTTAAACTTTTAACAACTGATAAACAAATTGTATTTACCACAAACTTAAAACCCATTTATAGTAGTGTAGATGTGTTTCATTTTGAAAACGTACTGTCTAATTTAATTGATAACGCTATTAAATATGGAGGAAATACAATTGAAGTAAATATAAATTCAGTTTTAAATGCTATTCAAATTCTAATTGCAGATAATGGGGGAGGTATAGATAAGAATCAACAAGAATTATTGTTTGATAAATTTTATCGCGTGCCAAAAGGCAATACACATAACGTAAAAGGTTTTGGAATAGGTTTATACTATTGCAAACAAATTATAGAAAAGCACCAAGGTGTAATAACACTTTTAGCTAATAAAAACGAAACTATTTTTAAAATTGATTTACCAAATGAGTAGTATAAAATTACTTTTAGCAGAAGATGAAGCTAGTTTAGGTATGATTGTTAAAGAAAGTTTAGAAACAAGAGACTTTATTGTTTTTCATGCACAGAACGGAGAAGAAGCTTTAGCTATTTACACCAAAGAAAAACCAGATGTTTTAGTTTTGGATGTAATGATGCCTATAAAAGATGGCTTTTCTTTAGCAAAAGAAATTAGGCAACAAGATAAATTAACACCCATTTTATTTTTAACAGCAAAATCTCAAGTTAGCGATGTTATTGAAGGTTTTAATACAGGTGGTAACGATTATTTAAAGAAACCATTTTCTATGGAAGAACTAATTGTTAGAATAAAATCGCTACTCAACAGAATTGCAGTGCAACCCAATTTAGAGAACATTATAATTGGAAAATATATATTTAATTTTAACAAACAAACGTTAATTTTTAAAAATGAAAAGCAACTACTAACGCATAGAGAAACACAGTTGCTTTTTTATTTGTTTGAAAAGAAAAACGAGATTTTAGATAGATCTTTTATTTTAAATAAGCTTTGGGGTAATGACGATTTTTTTAACGCAAGAAGTATGGATGTATTTATTAGTAAACTTAGAAAAAAACTTAAAAAAGATACAGATATAGAAATTATAAACAGCAGAGGTTACGGTTATAAATTAATCTGCTGATTTTGTTACTTTTATTTTTGTTATCAAAATAGGCATCATTCTAAATTAAATATCATGTTAGAATCAATTCAAAAAAATAGTACCTTTATAGCAACTAACTAAAGAATACAGAATATGCATGTTGCCATTGCAGGAAACATTGGTGCTGGTAAAACTACACTTACTAAACTTTTAGCAAAACATTACAATTGGAAACCCCATTTTGAATCTGTGGATGAAAATCCTTATTTAGATGATTTTTATTCGGAAATGGAGCGTTGGTCTTTTAATTTACAGGTTTATTTTTTAAACAGTCGTTTTCGTCAAATTTTAGAGCTAAGAAAAACAGGTAAAAACATTATACAAGATAGAACCATTTATGAAGACGCTCATATTTTTGCGCCGAATTTACATGCAATGGGTTTAATGACCAATAGAGATTTTAGTAATTATAGTTCTCTGTTTGAGTTAATGGAAAACTTGGTAACTCCACCAGATTTACTTATTTATTTAAGAGCAAACATTTCCACCTTGGTGGGACAAATTCATAAAAGAGGTAGAGAATATGAAAACTCAATTTCTATTGATTATTTAAGCAGACTAAACGAGCGCTATGAGGCTTTTATATCAAAATATACAAAGGGAAAATTACTAATTATAGATGTAGATAATATCGATTTTGTAGACAATCAAGAAGATTTAGGGTATGTAATTGATAGAATAGATGCTCAAATTAACGGATTGTTTTAATAATTTTTTTAAAGTTTATTCATAAAATAAGAAAAGCGAAATGTAAACCAATACATTTCGCTTTTCTATTATTAAAACATAAAAACTAACCTCGCTCAACGTGTTTTTTACGTTTCGCTTTCTTTTCTTTCATTTTTTTCATTGCCATAGCTTTTCTTCTTTTAGCCATTTTCTCGAATTTCTCAAATTGCTCTTTATTTAAGATTTCTTTCATGCTATTTTTCATAGCAATCATGTTGTCCATTCGTTTCATTTTCATTTGATATACTTCATCTGCAGTTGGCTTTTTTTGCTCTTGTTTTGCTTTTTTTCTTGCTTCCATAGCTTCTTTTTTAGCTTTAGCCTGAGCCATTAATAAAGGTTTAATCTTTTTTTGTTGACTTTCAGAAAGATCTAAGCTTAAGGTCATCTTTTTTACAGCCATTGCTACACGTTGCTCTACTGTAAAATTCATTTTTTTTCTCTTTTGTTGCTTTTTATGTTGTGCCTGAGTAGAAAAAGCAATTACAAATACTAAAATTCCGATTATTTTTTTCATGATATTCTATTTAAATTTATGATTAGGTTAATGGTTTTATTTATTTAAAATTTTTTCTTTTTTGAGTTCTTTTTTCCTTTTGCTCTTTTTTCATTTTTTGGTATTTAGCAAACTGTTCTTCAGTTAAAACATCTTCCATTTTAGAGTCCATTTCTTTTTCTTTAGTAGTTCTTGCTGTTCTCATTTTTTCCATTTCTTTTTTAGAAGGTCTTTGGCCAGATTCACGCATTTTTTTACGTTCTTCCATCATTGCTTTTCTATCTTTGAACTGGGCTTCAATTAATGGTTTAATTTGAGATTGTTGATCTGCTGTAAGCTCTAAATCTTTTGTCATTTTTTGCATAACATTATCTACAGATAATTTTCCGCGTTTTTGCTGTTGCGCATTTATTGTAATCGTAAAAGCGAATACAAATACTAGAATTGTGGTTATTTTTTTCATTTTTTTTCTATTTATACTCTTTTGACAATAACAAAGTGAAAAAGTTTAACTTTGTTTTTCGTTTAACGCATATTTAACAAAATGAAGTTGAAGCATAGTTCTTGGTTAATCTTATTTTTATCTGTTTTTTGTGTTGCTCAAAATAAACAAATAGACTCTACTTTAGTTAATTTAAGTAACCCTAATGCTACTGTTTATACGCATTTGCATTTTTTACAGCCAGATTCTTATCAACCCAATTTAGCTGCAAAAACAATTTATGGGTTACCGAAAAAGAAAGCAGCAGAAAAGGCAATACGAATTAAAAAAGTTTTAGACGGAAAAGGTCTTTTAGTTAATTTTGATAGAGTTTCCACAAATTCAGACTATATAGATAGCGTTGGTTATACAGCATATAATAGGTATGTTTTATTTCCAGAAAGAATGCCTGAGATTTATGTAGAAAAAATTGAAGGCAAATGGTATTATTCAAAAGAAACAGTAGATAAAATTGATAATCTATATGCTGCTGTTTATCCGTGGTATATAGAAAAAATTCAAGATATTATTCCTGTAGCAGGTCACAGAAAAGTATTTTCAATTGAAATTTGGCAATACATTGCAGTACTTTTATTAATTGTTATTGCAGTATTTGTTTTTACAATAATTCGAAGAATTGCTTTTTACATTCTTAAAAAAATTCAGCAACAAATAACTAGTAATACTTCTTTTGAGGTAGATGCTGTTTTACGAAAATTAGCAAGACCAATTGCTTTGTTAGTAGCAGTTGGTTTAATAGACAAAGTATTCCCTTCTTTACAATTTAGCTTAGAAATAAATAGCTGGGTATTTTTAGTATTAAATATTATACAAACTGTTTTTTGGATTTATGTATTCTTAAAGCTGGTTCAAGTAGTTGTAAAAATTTATGAGCAATTTACCCAAAATACACACAGTAAGTTAGATGACCAATTAGTACCAATTGTACATAATTTTTTAACAGGAGTTGTAATTATTATTGGTGTTTTTAAATTACTTGCTATTTTAGGAGTAGATACAACTACAATTTTAGCAGGAGCAACTATTGGTGGTTTGGCTTTTGCATTGGCTTCTCAAGATACTGTAAAAAACTTGATAGGAACTATCATGATTTTTGTAGACAAACCTTTTCATATAGAAGATTGGATTGAAGC
>CAYPHE010000061.1:7309-11742 GCA_964410075.1 uncultured Polaribacter sp. | reverse complement strand
TACCATCCAATCTACAATCATCCACTAAAATCAGGGCATCGTTTTCCTATGGAGAAATACGATTTGTTACCAAAACAATTACTTTTTGAAGGAACTTGTATAGAGGAAAACTTTTTTGAACCTGAAATTCCAAATAATAAGCACTTCTTCTCAGTTCATGAACCCGATTATTTTTTCGATTTGTTAAACATAACATTATCTCAAAAGGAAGCTAGAAAAATTGGGTTTCCACTTTCTGAAGTTTTGATTGAAAGAGAAATGATTATTGCAGATGGTACCATGAAAGCTAGTGAATTTGCATTGCAATATGGAATAGCTATGAATATTGCAGGAGGAACGCATCATGCATTTTCAAACAGAGGAGAAGCTTTTTGTATGTTAAACGATCAGGCAATAGGAGCAAAATATTTGCAAAATAAAAAATTTGCAGATAAAATTTTAATTGTCGATTTAGATGTACATCAAGGAAATGGTACTGCAGAGATTTTTAAAAATGATGCTTCGGTATTTACGTTTTCTATGCACGGAAAAAACAATTATCCATTTCAAAAAGAAAAAAGCAACTTAGATATTTCTTTAGAAAATAATGTGTCTGATGCGGAGTATCTTTCAATTTTACAAGATGTTTTACCCAAACTTATTCTTGAAGAAAAACCAGATTTTATCTATTACTTGTGTGGTGTAGATGTTTTGGCTACAGATAAATTAGGTAAGTTAGCTTTAACTACTAAAGGGTGTAAAGAGCGAGATCGTTTTGTGTTACAAAGTTGTTTTGATTATAAGATTCCTGTTATGTGCAGTATGGGTGGGGGATATTCTCCAGAAATAAAAACTATTGTAGAAGCACATGCTAATACTTTTCGATTAGCCCAAGATACTTATTTTTAAAAGCATTCTATTTTAAACCTAAAACGTTAATCAGAATTTTAATAAAAAGTATATTTGTAGAAAATAAGAAATATGAAGAAAATTATAGTATTAATAGTTGTATTAGTTTTATGTTATTCTTGTGCTTCAACAAGTATTGTAAAACAAAAAGAAGAAACCTTAAAAGGAAACTGGTTTTTAAAAAATATTACATCCAGTAAAACAGGAGAGTACAATATTACTTTTTTTAATAATGTATCTAAATACTGTTTAGAAGGCAGTACTTGGAAGTTTGTAAAAAATAATTACACAGGTTCTTATGCAATAAATAAAACATCTTGTGAGGAAGCAATAAACGAATTTATATTTACGGTACAAGCTGTAGATGAAGGGCAAAAAGTTGTTGATTTATTAATAAAACCTAAAGAGAATAATGAAAGTAATGTTGGTTACAGATATTCTTTAAAAATGTTAGATGAAAACAAAATGCAGTTACAGAAAAAAGTAGTTGTAGATGGTGTTCCTTTCTTTATGAATTTGAATTTTACTAGATTGTAAAGAAAAAAATCTCGTAAATGAGGCTTTCTGAAAAGCATATTTAGCTGTTAAACTGAGCTTGTCGAAGTTTTTTAACATTTTGATTGTCAATCATATTTTTCGACAAACTCAATATGACATACTAGACTCTTTTTAATTTTCAGACAGCCTCTTTTATTGTGTTTTAAATTCTTCGAGTTGAAAACTGGTGTCAAAAACTCCGTAAGTGTAATATTTAATCCAATCACCTAAATTAAAGTAGGTACTTTTTTCGTTTAATTTTATTTCTAAAGGTAAATGTCTGTGCCCAAAAACAAAATAGGCGTAATGTTTTTCTTCTAGTTTTTGTTTACAGTAAGCTACTAACCATTCATTTTCTTCTCCTAAAAAAACGGCATCATCATCGCCAGAAATTAATTTATTTTTTACAGATAAATATTGAGCCAATTTCATTCCTATATCTGGGTGTAACCAACGATACATCCATTGAAATAAAGGAAAAGTAAACACTTTTTTCATACGCTTGTATCCTTTATCTCCAGGGCCTAAACCATCTCCGTGGCCAATTAAAAATAGTTTGTTGTTTATTGTAAACTCTTTAGGCTCAAAAAAAATGGGAATGTCTAATTCTTCAGTCAGGTAGTCTCTCATCCATAAATCGTGGTTGCCCACAAAAAAGTAAATAGGAATTCCTGCGTCTCGTAATTCTGCTAGTTTACCTAATACTCTAATAAAACCTTTAGGAACAACGGTGTTGTAATCGAACCAAACATCAAATAAATCGCCTAATAAAAATAATGTAGCAGCATCGTCTTTTATTTGAGATAACCAAGCGACAAACTTTTGTTCTCTAGGAAGACTAGCTTCTTTTGTTGGAGCTCCAAAATGCTGGTCCGATGCAAAGTAGACCTTTTTGTTAGGTTGTGTGTTTATGGTTATCATCAATACAAAGAAACGCTATTCTTTTTTAGCTTCCAATTCCAATACTTTTAAAATCATTTTATCTTCTTGATGTATGATTCTATAAAAGCCTTCATCTCCAAACAATGTATTTGCTAAAGAGGCTGTTAAATACTTTTTTATACTACTTTCAACCTCTTTTTGTGGAATAATGTTATCTTTTTTTAGAGATGCTAAGTAATTATTCAATACAGTTTCTTCTTCGTTAAAGTTTTCTATAAAAGTATCTATAGTCCATTTTTCTAATTCTTTTCTATTCTTATCTACATATTCAAAAGCAAATCTATTGATCGAATTAAAATAAAAATTAGACATATAAGAAGTGGTGTCTACAGCAACAAAAACATCTGGAATAATTCCGCCGCCGCCATAAACTATTTTACCTTTTGGAGTGGTGAATTTTAAAGAATCTACTACTTTTATGCTGTCTTTGTTGAGCAATTCTCCACTAGTAATTCTTTTTTGGTAATCTTTAAAATAATCACTGTTTCCGTTTTTGTCATAAGGTTTTTGTATAGATCTTCCTGTAGGAGTGTAATATCTTCCAATAGTTAAACGAACTGCAGAACCGTCTCCTAAATCCATTTCTTCTTGAATTAAACCTTTGCCAAAAGAGCGTCTTCCAATTATAGTTCCTTTGTCATTATCTTGTAAAGCTCCTGCTAAAATTTCTGATGCAGATGCAGAATTTTCGTCGATTAAAACATATAAATCACCATTCTCAAAACTTCCTTTAGAGGAAGCATAAACTTCTTCAATTTCGTTTTTATTATCTTTTGTAAAAACAATTAATTTATCGTCTTTTAAAAATTCATCAGCAATATCTGTAGCCATTTTTACAAAGCCACCTCCGTTACCTCTAAGATCAAGAATTAGGTTGCTCATTCCTTTAGAGGTAAGAGCTTTTAACGCATTTTTAAATTCTTTATAAGTATTAGCTGCAAATCGATCTAGTTTTATATAGCCAATAGAGTCGGTAACCATGTAAGCTAAATCTACACTTTTAATGTTTACTTTTCCTCGAGTTAAATTTACTTTAAATAGAGAATCATTACTTTTTCTATAAACCTGTAAATCTATATTCGTGTTTGGTTTTCCTTTTAAATATTTAGGAATTGCATTTGTAGACAAGCTTCTTCCGTAGAGTGTATCGTTATTGGCAATTAAAATCCGATCACCAGCTTTAATGCCAGCTTTAATACTTGGTCCACCTGCAATTGGTTGTATTACAGTTATCGAATCTTCAATCATACGAAATTGAATGCCAATTCCAACAAAATTACCCTGTAGGCTCTCTGTCATTGCCTGCATATTTTCTTTAGGAATATAAACAGAGTGAGGGTCTAATTTTCCCAACATTTGGGTAATGGCTTCATCCAGTAAATTTTCGGTATCAACTTCATCTACGTAGTCATCTTCAATAAAATTAATAAGTCGTTTTATCTTCATTTCATGTGAAGACTTATCAGATAGAGAAAATGCTTTTGAAGTATCTCCAAAAAAGATAATACCAATAGCTATTCCAATAACTATAGCCAAAGAAAAAAAGATTGGAAAATTATTTTTATTCATCATCATATGGGATGTGATTTACTACTACACCTGCTTTTTCTAAAAAGGAAATTCCAGAAATATCTTTATATGCTCTAGCGTATACAACTCTGTTTATACCTGCTTGGTGAATTAATTTACTACAATTCGTACAAGGAGAAAGTGTAATGTATAAAGTAGCTCCTTTTGCAGATTGTGTAGATGATGCTACTTTTAAAATAGCGTTGGCCTCTGCATGCAATACCTCCCACTTTGTTAGGCCTTCTTCATCTTCGCAACAATTATCAAAACCAGAAGGCGTTCCATTAAATCCGTCAGAAATAATCATGCGCTCTTTTACAATTAGAGCACCAACTTGCTTTCTTTTGCAATGAGAAAGTTTTCCCCATTCTCTTGCCATTTTCAAATAAGCTTTATCGTATTTGAGTTGCTTTTTTTCTGTCATTAAAACGAAATTAAAAAGAATTGTAAAACTAAGACGTTAATAATTAAACAAAATTGTTTGTAAACTGTTTTTT
>CAYPHE010000061.1:0-7209 GCA_964410075.1 uncultured Polaribacter sp. | reverse complement strand
TACCAGAAAACTCGATCTAGCATCATTTGTATAGCAAAACCAATTACTATAGAAGAGGTTACTAAAACCCAATCTCTTCTAGAAACTCGTAATAGGTTTTGTAGCAAAACTCCTAAAATTAAAATTGCTAGGACAATAATTATTTGCGCAGCCTCTATGCCTAGTGCGAACTCTAGTAAAGGAAACAATTTGTCTTCCTCTTTACCAATCATCATTCTAAAATAATTAGAAAAACCTAAACCGTGAATTAATCCAAAAAACAAGGCAAATATTAAGTTTAAATTATTTTTACCTAACGAGGCTTCTTTTACAGTAAGTACATTTAAAACGCCCGTTATAAAAATGGTTAATGGAATTAAGAATTCAACTAAATCCATAGGAAATTTTACAATACCATAAGCAGATAAAGCTAAAGACAAAGAATGCCCGATTGTAAATAAAGTAACCAACCACAATACTTTTCGCCATTTGTTAAAATTAAAAACAACAGCCAAAACAATTAGAAAAAGAATATGATCGTAAGCACTAAAATCTAACACATGGGTTAAACCCATTTTAAAGTACAAAATAAAATTATCCATGAAAAACTAGTCTATCTTTCAAAGATATTGAAAATACTATTAAAATTTAACTAGAACCTATTCTTGAATTTGAGAAAAGAGCAATAAATTTATTAAAAGTAGTTGTTATTGAGTTTTATAAGAGCATTATTTTTTGAATCTAAAATTTTTTAAAAAATTAATACGTAGATTTTTAACTACTTTATTTTAAAAAACGAAATAATACCGCACTAATATTCCATTATTTACAATAATACTAGGCTGATTGTAAAAAAAATAACTAAAACTTTGAAAATAAGTAATAATACTTATTTTTGTTTTTAAAATACGTAGTTATGCAGAAAATTATTGTTGTTGGAAATGGTATGGTTGGGTACAAATTTTGTGAAAAATTTGTAGCTCAAGAAGCGAGCAAAAACTTTTCTATTACTGTTTTTGGTGAAGAGCCAAGACCAGCTTATGATCGAGTTCACTTAAGTGAATATTTTGAAAATAAAGATGCTAAAGCTTTAGAAATGGCGCCACGTTCTTGGTATGAAGAAAATGGTATTGAATTAATTACAGATGCTAGAGTAACTGATATTAGTAGAAATTCTAAAACCATAACTACAGCCAATGATGATAAGTATGCTTACGATTATATTGTTTTAGCTACAGGATCTTCTGCTTTTGTTCCTCCAATAAAAGGAATTGAAAAAGAAGGTGTTTTTGTATATAGAACTATAGAAGATTTAGATGCAACAATGAATTATGTTGCGAAGCTTAAATCTGAAGGTACTCAAAAAAGAGCTGCAATTTTAGGAGGAGGATTGCTTGGGTTAGAAGCTGCTAAAGCTTTAATAGATATGGGCTTAGAAACTGCTGTTGTTGAGTTTGCTCCAAGATTAATGCCAAGACAATTAAATGGTGATGCTAGTAAATCACTTCAAACAAAATTAGAAGCATTAGGTATTGAGATTTTACTAAGTAAAGCTACTCAGCAATTAACTGGTGACGACGCGATAACAGGAATGCAATTTTCTGAAGAGGAAACCGTGCCTTTTGATATGCTTTTGGTATCTGCAGGAATAAGACCAAGAGATGAGCTAGCTAAAACCTGTAATTTAGAAATAGGTACAAGAGGTGGAATTTTAGTGTCAAACGATATGAGAACTTCTGACTCAAATATATTTGCTATTGGAGAATGTGCGCTACTAAATAGTATGATTTATGGTTTGGTTGCTCCTGGTTATGATATGGCAGAAGTTGCTGTTGAGCAAATTTTAGGAAATAAAGAGGCAAGCATGCCTACGGAAATAGACATGTCTACAAAACTAAAATTGAGTGGTATTGATGTGGCTAGTTTTGGAGATGCTTTAAATGAAAAGGATGGTGTTGAAATCGTTTACGAAAATGGTTACGAAGGTATTTATAAAAGTATTATTGTAGATAAAGAAGGGAAATCTTTATTAGGAGGAATTATGGTGGGAGATGCATCTGATTATAGCATGTTGCATCAAATCTTTTTAAATGGAATGAAAATTCCTGAAGATCCTGCACAATTAATTTTACCAGCTACAGATGGTGCTGCATCTTTAGGAGATGTTATGGATTTGCCTGACGAAGCGCAGGTGTGTTCTTGTGAAAGTGTTACCAAAGGGCAAATTTGTAGTGCTATAGAAAATGGAGAAGCCACAGATGTAGCAGGTGTTGTAAGTTGTACAAAAGCAGGTACTGGTTGTGGTGGTTGTAAGCCAATGGTTGCAGATTTAACAAATGCAACGTTAAAATCTTTAGGTATAGAGGTTAAAGATACGGTTTGCGAACATTTTGATTATAACAGACAAGATTTATATAAAATTATTCAAGTTAAAGGTTACACAACTTTTAATGAAGTATTAGACAATCACGGAAATGGTGGTCATGGATGTGAATTGTGTAAGCCATTAGTTGCTTCTTTAATGGCAACAATAAATGCAGATACAGCAAATAAAGAATATGCTATTCAGGATTCTAATGATCGTTTCTTAGCAAACATTCAAAGAAACGGAACTTACTCTGTGGTGCCTAGAGTTCCTGGGGGAGAAATTACACCAGATAAACTAATTGTTTTAGGTCAGGTTGCTAAAAAATACGATCTATATACCAAAATTACTGGTGGTGTTCGTATCGATTTATTTGGGGCAACCTTAAATCAATTGCCAAATATTTGGAGAGAATTGGTAGATGCTGGTTTTGAAAGTGGTCATGCTTACGGAAAGTCTCTACGTACAGTAAAAACATGTGTAGGATCAACTTGGTGTAGATACGGAATGGACGAAAGTGTAAGTTTTGGTATCGAATTAGAAAACAGATATAGAGGAATTCGCGCGCCACACAAAATTAAAGGTGGTGTTTCTGGTTGTATTAGAGAATGTGCAGAAGCACGTGGAAAAGATTTTGGTTTAATAGCTGTTGATGGTGGTTGGAATTTATATGTTGGTGGAAATGGAGGCGCAACACCTCGCCATGCAGAACTATTGGCAGAACAAATTGATAATGAAACCGTAATAAAATATTTAGATAGGTATTTAATGTTCTATATGAGAACAGCAAAACCTTTACAAAGAACAGCGGCTTGGCAAGAACGTTTAGAGGGTGGTTTAGATTATTTAAAAGAAGTAATTATTGATGATAAATTAGGTATTGCAGCTGATTTGGAACAAGAAATGGAAACATTAGTTAATAAATTTGAGTGCGAGTGGACTCAGGCGATTAACAATCCAGAAATGATGAAGCGTTTCAATCATTTTGTGAATAGCGAAGATGAAGATGATAATCTAGTTTTTGTTCCATTAAGAGAACAAAAAATGCCTGAACCTTGGGTGTAATAAGTAGCAAAGTTTTAGGTTAAATTATACAAAGAGAGTTTACAGCTTTAAAAACTTTACGAACTCTAAACTTAAAAAAGGAAATAAAAATGGAAGAAATTTTAGAGCAATACAAAACTACGAATTTAGAAGATGTAACTGTTTGGTTCAAAGCAGCCTCGGTTAATGATTTTCCTAAAGATGGCGGAGCTTGTGTAAAATATAAAGGAAAACAAATAGCAGTTTTTAATTTTGAAAGAATTAATAAATGGTACGCTTGTCAAAATGTTTGTCCTCATAAAATGGAAATGGTATTAAGTAGAGGTATGATTGGAGATGACAAAGGAATTCCAAAAGTAGCTTGTCCATTACATAAAAAAACATTCTCTTTAGAAAATGGAGAAAATTTAAATGGAGATATTGCTCCAATTGCAACTTATCCAGTAAAAGTTGAAGGAGAAGATGTGTATATTGGATTCTTAGAATAATTTTTTTTAATAAGGTAGCATATCTTTTCTGTCCTGTTAAAAATTAAAACTTTTATAATCTGTTTTAAGAGTCAGTTTTGTTAAAAATTCTTTTATTTTTGAGAAATTTTAACTAGTAAAATAGATTTTTAATGAAGCCAACACGTTTTGAAACAGCCATAGCACTTATAGATAAGAAAAACGAAGAAGATGTTAATGCTTATCAAGTAGCAGGAATTGAGTATCCTAAAGAGTTGTTGTATTCGCAAAGAATGACAAGAACGTTGTTGAAATTTAATCCTAACGCATCTAAAGCAGTACAAATTGCAGCAAGAGCACAGCACATTTGTCGTTGGAAAATACCCCGTAAAGATTATCCTATGGATAAAGTTGGGTATTTTAAATGGCGAGAAACGTTAAAAAAAATGCATGCAGACTTAACTGCAGAAATTTTAGAGCAAGTAGGCTATGATGAGGAGTTTATAAAGCGAGTAAAAAAAATTATTCAAAAAAAGCTTATCAAGAAAAACGAAGAATCTCAGTTGCTAGAAGATACCATTTGCTTGGTTTTTTTAGATTACTATTTTGATGAGTTTGCTGCAAAGCATAATGATGAAAAAGTAATTGATATTTTACAAAAAACTTGGGTGAAAATGTCTGGCAAAGGACACGAAGCTGCTATGCAAATTCCGTATTCAGAAAAAGGATTAGAATTGGTAAAACAAGCAATTTCGTAAAACAACTTTTTTTATAAGTAATATTTCTATTTTTTAATATGGTACAAAATGCGACTTCTGTAGATCAAAAAACCTTTGATAAACTAAGCCGCTTGTATATTATAGCACTAAGTACTATTGCATTTTCTGTAATTATTAGTCAAATATTAGTGCACAATCACTTAAACACACAATTAAGTGACTCTACTGTAATTAACGTTGCTGGAAGACAGCGAATGTTAAGTCAAAAATTAACTAAAGAAATTGTAAAACTTACAGTTATAGATGGTCAGATAGATCGCTCTTTGTTGAAAAAACAAATTCAACAAACGTTAAATCTGTGGGAGCTATCCCATTATTCTTTACAAAATGGAAATGATAGTTTAGGGCTTCCAAAAGAAAATAGTGAGGACATTGTTACAAAATTTGCAAAACTAAATCCTGTATTTGATACAATTAGTAAAGCATCTACTGCTATAATCCGTAAAATTGAAAGAAATTCTTTAGTCTCTTTAAGGCAATTGTCTTCAGAAATTGAAAAAGTAGCCAACCACGAAGGCGACTTTTTGGTGATGATGGACGACATTGTAAATCAATATGAAAAAGAAGCCAATAAAAAAGTACAGTGGTTAAGAAAGTTAGAGATGTCCTTAATGATAATTACTTTAGTAATTCTACTTTTTGAATTCGTTTTTATTTTTTGGCCAACAGCAAAAACAGTTAGAAAAACACTTACAGATTTACTTAATGCAGAAAGAAGAGCTAAAAAAATGGCGCTTGATGCAGATCAATTGAGTATTGCAAAAGAGCATTCGATTAAAGAATTACGAGCATTAACATATGCAATGGACGAAACCTTATTGTTTGCCAGAACCAGTATAAATGGTAATGTGGTTCACATGGGGAAAAAGTTTTCGCGTCTATTTAACATGTCAAAATTTAGCAAGTCAGAATTTTTATGGAATGTTTTATCTACAGTTGAAACAGAGCAGTTAGATTTTGAAAAACTATTTAAAAAGTATAAAAAAATTGGTTGGCAAGGAGAAGTTAAAGCCACTAATAAAAAAGGAGAAAGTGTTTGGCTAGAAATGGCAATGATTCCTTTTCATCCTACAGAAGATCAATCAGAATTACTAATTATTGCTTCAGATATAACAGAAAGAAAAGCAGCTCAGCTAGAAATAGAACGTTTGACAAAAGAAAGTTTTGAAGAGAAAATGAGTCAACAGAAAGTAATTTCTAGTAAAATTATAGAAAATCAAGAAAAAGAACAAAACCGAATTGCAAAAGATGTACACGACGGTATTGGTCAAATGTTAACCGGATTAAAATACAATCTAGAAAGCATCAACATAAAAAATATAGAAAAAACGGCTGAGAAAATAGAAGATTTAAAAGAGTTGACAACTAGTATTATAAAAGGGGTAAGAACAGCTACTTTTAATTTAACTCCCCCAGAATTAACCGATCATGGAATTATTCCTGCAATTTCAAAACTGAGCCAAGAATTAACTAGGCTAACGGGGAAAAATATTTTGGTGTACAACAAAACTAATTTTAACCAAAGGTTAGATTCTTTGGTAGAAATAAATATTTATAGAATTGCTCAAGAAGCAATAAATAATGCTATTAAATACGCAGACTCTTCCGATATTTTGGTTACCATTTCACATAGCAATAGTATCTTAAGTATTTTGATAGATGACAATGGAAAAGGTTTTGATCCTAAAAAAGTGAAAAAAGTAAAAAAAGGAGATGGCGGAATGGGATTAACTTTTATGAAAGAACGCATTAAATATATTGAAGGAAGATTATTTTTGCACTCCGAAGAAAATAAGGGAACTAGAGTTACATTAAATGTTCCGATTTAACAATTACAATAAATAAAAAAATATAATGTCTAGAGAATTAATAAGTTCAGGATCACCTTTTGAAGAGAAAATTGGATATTCAAGAGCAGTGGTACAAGATAATTGGGTGTTTGTATCTGGTACAACCGGTTACAATTATAAAGATATGACGATAAGTAATGATGTTGCAGAGCAAACAGAACAATGTTTATTAAATATTAAAAATGTTTTAGAGCAGGCAGAAGCATCATTATCTGATATTGTTAGAATAACATATATCTACCCTGAAGCTACCGATTTTGAAAAATGTTGGCCAGTTTTGTCGAAATATCTTGGAGAAGTAAAGCCTGCGGCAACCATGATTTCTGCTGGTCTTTTAGATGAGAAAATGAAAGTAGAAATACAAGTTACGGCTCTAAAAAGTTAATTTGGGCGTTACCCAAGGGTCGGGCTTTCGCTACTCGCTTTTTATTTTTTATTAAAATAAAAGAGCTCAAACAATAGCGCTATCCCTAACGCAGCTTGCTTACTAGCTTTTATAATGCATCAGCAAAATTTAAATTTCATCAATTTTTTGTCTTTAAAAATCTATAATTTCAGGTACTTTTCTAAAGTAACCTTAACAGAATTAGATTTCTAATAGTTGTAGAGATATCGAAATTTTTTTATTATACTGTCTAAGTATTTTCTAAAAAATATTACGTAATTTTATACATGTAAAAAGGAAAATAAAATGATAAAAGTAGTATTAGCAGATGACCATATTTTAGTACGTAATGGTATAAAAG
>CAYPHE010000060.1:0-11797 GCA_964410075.1 uncultured Polaribacter sp. | reverse complement strand
ATTATTTTAAAATCTGCTCTGCATGAGCTTTTGTTTTAACTTTAGTAATTATTTCTTCAATCCCTCCATTTTCATCTATAATAAATGTAGTTCTATGAATACCATCATACTCTTTACCCATAAATTTTTTAGGTCCCCAAACCCCAAAAGCTTCAATTACAGCTTTATCTTCATCCGCTAAAAGCGGAAAAGGAAACTCATATTTATTTTTAAAATTAGTTTGTCTTTTTGCAGAGTCTGCACTTACACCCAATACGTCATAGCCTTTTGCTAAAAAAGTTTGATAATTATCACTCAAATTACAAGCCTCTGCTGTACAACCAGGCGTACTTGCTTTAGGATAAAAAAATAAAACAAGTTTTTTTCCTGAGTAATCAGATAATCGAACTGTATTACCATTTTGGTCTTTTGCCTCAAATTGTGGTGCGTCATCGCCGACTTTTAATGTTGTCATTTTACTAGTTTAAAAGTTTTAAGTTGTGAAGTTATAAAGTAATTATGACACTAAAAACTTTTCGATTTCTAATAGATAAAACTTTAGAAACTTTTAACTTTATAAGTTAACAACTATTATAGTTTGTAACTTTACAATCTTATAAAGCATAAAAATGACCAAATCAGAAAAAGTACAATTTGTAATAGATACTTTACAGACATTATACCCTGAAATTCCAATACCCTTAGATCATAAAGACCCTTATACATTACTAGTAGCAGTATTGCTTTCTGCACAATGTACAGATGTTAGAGTAAACCAAATTACACCCTTATTGTTTGCAAAAGCAGATAATCCTTTTGATATGGTTAAACTATCTGTAGAAGAAATAAAAGCAATAATTAGACCTTGTGGATTATCTCCTATGAAAAGTAAGGGAATTTACGGATTATCTAAAATTCTTATTGAAAAACACAATGGTAAAGTACCACAATCTTTTGAAGCTCTAGAAGAACTTCCGGCAGTGGGTCATAAAACAGCAAGTGTAGTTATGAGTCAGGCTTTTGGAGTACCTGCTTTTCCTGTAGATACACATATTCACAGACTTTTGTATCGTTGGAATTTATCTAACGGAAAAAATGTAACCCAGACCGAAAAAGACGCCAAACGCTTGTTCCCAAAAGAATTATGGAACGATTTGCACTTGCAAATTATTTGGTATGGTAGAGATTATTCTCCTGCTAGGGGTTGGAATTTAGAAAACGATATTATTACTAAAACTATTGGAAGAAAAACAGTTTTGAATGAGTACTACAAAAATCTAAAATAAACCTACTTTTACTTGGAATTATAATAGTTTATTTTAAATACTTAAAGTATTAACATCAACCTAAATTTGCTTCAGTTCTCATCTAAATTACCTTTTATTAATATTATCAAATTCTGGGAATAAATTCAAATAAAAAAGCTTCAACTTTCGTTGAAGCTTTGAAAAACGAACTACTAATTTAAATTCAATTCAATTTTTGTGTTTGCTTTAGTTTTTTTAAACTGAAGTTGTTTAGAATAGTCTAACAAAAACTGAATTGTTTCTTTTTTAGGTTGCATCTCTTTATCAGAAGATGACTTTTTAGAGTAAAGTTGCATCTTATATTTATATTTAGAATCAAATAAAATAACGCAGCTTTTTTCTTTTTAGTATTAATTTACTAAAATTATATTATGTTTTTCAATTAACTTTCTCATATTTATTAATGCATATCGCATTCTACCTAGCGCTGTATTGATACTTACGCCTGTATTTTCGCTAATTTCCTTAAAACTCATATCTCTGTAAATTCTCATTTCTAAGACTTCCCGTTGTTCATCGGGCAACTGTTTTATTAGTTCTCTAACATTACTATAAATCTGTTCTTGCACCATTTGCTTTTCAGCATTTAAAGAACCATCACCCAAAACAGAAAAAATATCAAATTCATCTGTGTTTCTAAAAGAAGGCATTCTATTATTTTTTCTAAAATAATCAATTACTAAGTTATGAGCAATACGCATTACCCACGGTAAAAACTTACCTTCTTCGTTATAATTACCTTTTTTTAAGGTTCTTATAACTTTAATAAAAGTATCTTGAAAAACATCTTCAGCAACATCTTTATCTTGAACTTTACTATATATGAAACTAAATAAGCGTTGTTGATGACGCTCTATTAAAGTTGATAAAGAAATTTCTTTACCATTAATATAATTGCTTACTAATTGACTATCTGATATAGAATATTTACGTACCATAATTACTTTTTCTCCGAAAGAATTTTCTCTCTGAATTATTTTGAGTTAATAATTTTAAAAAGTAATTTTTATACTATACGCTTTGTTTTTATTAAGATATGTCCACAAATATGATTATTATTTTTTATTCTCACAAACTTTTAACAAAATGGAATACATTTTTTTATACGAAACAGAATTGTGGTATTTTTATCTTTTGTTAGATGAATGAACTATGATCAAAGATATTGCCAAAGTAAACCCCAAAGAAAATATTATTATAAAAGGTGCAAAATTGCACAACTTAAAAGATATAGATGTTGTAATTCCAAGAAATAAGTTGGTAGTAATTACGGGGTTATCTGGTTCAGGAAAATCGTCTTTAGCATTTGATACGCTTTATGCAGAGGGTCAAAGACGTTATGTAGAAAGCTTAAGTTCTTATGCTCGCCAGTTTTTAGGAAAATTAGATAAACCAAAAGTAGATTATATAAAAGGTATTGCTCCTGCAATTGCTATAGAGCAAAAAGTAAATTCTACAAATCCACGTTCTACGGTTGGTACTTCTACCGAAATTTACGATTATATAAAACTGCTCTTTGCTAGAATTGGCAAGACCTATTCTCCTATTTCTGGTAACGAAGTAAAAAAAGATACCGTTTCAGACGTTATAAATTTTGTGAAAAAATTTGAAGAACGTACCAAACTACTACTTTTATCTCCTATTGAAATTTCCGAAGAAAGAGACCTTAAAACCGTTTTACAAGTTTTAGAACAACAAGGTTATGCCCGTTTATATTGGAAAGAAAAAATGTATCGTATTGCAGATTTTCCACAAAACGATTTTAAGAAAGAGCCTTTATTTTTAGTTGTTGATCGTGTAATTACTAAAAACGATGAAGATTTTTACAACCGTTTGGCAGATGCAGTACAAACCGCTTTTTTTGAAGGAAAAGGGTTTTGTTACGTTTTAAAATTAGAAGATACTAGCACTACAGAGTTTAGTAATAAATTTGAATTAGATAGCATTCAGTTTTTAGAACCGAACACGCATCTATTCAGTTTCAATAATCCTTACGGAGCTTGTCCCGTATGTGAAGGTTATGGAAATGTAATTGGTATTGATGAAGATTTGGTAATACCAAACACAGGTTTGTCTATTTATGAAGATGCCATTTTTCCTTTTAGAACAGAATCTTACAAACATTACAAAGAAACCTTAGTAAATGTTGCATACAAATTTGACATACCAGTTCATAAACCTTGGTTTGAGTTATCAGAAAAACAAAAAGAACTTGTGTGGAATGGTAATAAAAGTTTTAACGGAATTCATCATTTCTTTTCTACTTTAGAAGAAAAAAGTTATAAAATTCAGAATAGAGTAATGCTTTCTCGCTATCGCGGAAAAACAAAATGTAACTCTTGTAATGGAAAACGTTTACGTAAAGAAGCAAATTATGTAAAAGTTTACGAGAAAACCATTTCAGATTTAGTTACACTTCCTTTAGATGAACTAACAGCCTTCTTTAAATCGTTAACATTAAACAAATACGAAGAAAAAATTGGGAAGCGTTTACTTACAGAAATAAACAATCGTTTGCGCTTTTTAACCGACGTTGGTTTAAGCTATTTAACGCTAAATAGAACCTCTAATACGCTTTCTGGTGGCGAAAGCCAACGAATTAATTTAGCAACTTCTCTTGGGAGTTCTTTAGTGGGATCTATGTATATTTTAGATGAACCCAGTATTGGTTTACACCCAAAAGATACCGAAAGGTTAATTAGTGTATTAAAAGATTTACGTGATTTAGGCAATACTGTAATTGTGGTAGAACACGATGAAGATATTATGGCAACAGCCGATTATATTATAGATATTGGTCCTGAAGCAGGAACATATGGAGGAAATGTTGTTGCCCAAGGAGATTACAAAGCATTATTAAAATCATCTTCGTTAACTGCAAAATATTTAAACGAAACGCTTCAGATTGAAGTACCCACAACAAGAAGAATTTCTAAAAATAAATTAGAAATCATTGGGGCTAGAGAACACAATTTAAAAAATATAGATGTTACTTTTCCTTTAAATTGTTTAACGGTAGTTACTGGTGTTTCTGGTTCTGGAAAAAGTACCTTAATTAAAAAGATTTTATATCCATCAATGCAAAAAAAATTGGTTGGTTATGGAGATAAAATTGGGCAACATACCGATTTTAAAGGAGATTTTAAGACGTTAAAAAATGTTGAATTTATCGATCAAAATCCTATTGGACGTTCTTCTCGTTCAAACCCAGTAACCTATATAAAGGCTTATGACGATATTAGAACCTTATTTTCTAACCAAAAGTTAGCAAAAGTTAGAAATTACAAACCAAAACATTTTTCTTTTAATGTGGAAGGCGGACGTTGTGAAGTTTGTAAAGGAGAAGGCAATGTTACTATTGAAATGCAATTTATGGCAGATGTGCATTTGCAATGCGACGCTTGTAATGGAAAACGATTTAAAAAAGAAGTACTAGAAATTAATTTTGAAGGAAAAACAATCGACGATATTTTAAATTTAACTATTGATGATGCTGTTGCATTTTTTACAGAAAATTTGGTACCTAAAGTAGCTCAAAAACTAAAACCTTTACAAGACGTTGGTTTAGGTTACGTAAAACTAGGGCAATCATCATCAACGCTTTCTGGTGGAGAAGCGCAACGTATAAAGTTGGCTTCATTTTTAGTAAAAGGAACAACTAAAGACAAAACTTTATTTATTTTTGATGAACCTACAACAGGATTACATTTTCATGATATTAAAAAATTGTTGGCTAGTTTTAATGCATTGATTGAAAGAGGACATTCTATCATTGTAATTGAGCATAACATCGATCTAATAAAATGCGCAGACTATATAATCGATTTGGGTTTAGAAGGAGGTAAAAATGGAGGGAACTTAATCTTTCAAGGTAAACCAGAAGATTTAGCAAGAAATTCCGCATCTTATACTAGTAAATATTTAGCAGAAAAATTAAGATTTTAAAGTAGAAATAAATTTTACTATTTTTAATAAGGAATTTAATAAAGTAGGAAAAACTTAAGTTTGGAAGTATTCGAAAAAATAATACCTAATTTTTCATATCAACAAAAAGTTAACTGGACTAGAATTGTTTCTACCGTAGCAATTTTGGTACTAATGGTTTATGCACCTAAATTATGGGTAACCACCAAAATTTTCCCTGTAATTCCTATGTTTGATTGGTTGCCTATCCCAAATTATCCTTTAGATTATATTTTAGGCATTTTCTTTTTTATTATTCAAGTTGTTTATATTTTTCAAAATAAACGTTGGCAAGGTTGTCTTGTTGTTTTATTGTACATCTATCTGGCTTTAGTAGATCAAAATCGTTTGCAACCTTATTTCTATCAAAGTATTTTAACGTTGTTTGCTATTGTTATTTTTCCAAAAAAAACGAATTCAAAAAAAGTATTGTACGCTATAATCTTAGTTTTTTTTGCTACATATTTCTGGAGCGGAATTCAAAAATTAAATCATGCTTTTTACGTACAGTGGCTAGGAGCTTTAAACAAACATTTTAGTTGTGCTAATGGAAGTGAAAATGCATTAATCTGTTTACCTCAGTGGTTTTTAGTTGCTTTTACTTATGCTGTACCATGGCTAGAAGCTTTAATGGGCGTTTTGTTACTCTTTAATAAAACCAGAAAATTTGGAGTAGTTTTTATTCTTTCAATGCATGGAATCATCACTTTTCTACTGTTTTATTTAGGTTATGGGTATAATGTAGTGCCTTGGAATATTCAAAACATGATTTGCGTAGTAGTTATTTTTTGGAATTTAAAAACAGAAAATCCTTTTGAGTTTTTTGTGCAATTCTTTAATAAACAAAAAGTAGTCATGCTTTCATTTACCTGTTTATTTCCGTTGCTAAATTCTACTACAGACTTTTATGACAATTTGCTTTCTTTTCATTTTTTTACAGCAGATTTATGCTATTATAATGTGTACCTGAATGAAGAATTAGAAGAAAAATTACCTAGTCATATTCAAGAGTTTTATCGTTATAAAAAAGGAAAAGCCTATTTAAATATGAATGAATGGGCACAATATGATAATAAAGTATTGTTTTACCCAGAAGATAGAATTATTCGTTTTATGGACGATTATTTGCGCTCTTTTGCGGATAATCCTAACAAACAAGGCTTGACTACTCTTGTAAATTATAATGAAGTTTTAGATAAATAAAAACGAATTCTAAACCATTACTTACGAATTCTAATACACCTAAAAATTAACATTACTTCCCTCCTACTTTTATGATATATTAATCTTAAAATTGTAGGAATCATGAACACATTTTCAAAAAAAACAGTAGTTGTTACAAGTTTAATTTTTGCTTCAATAGCATTTATAAACTGTAATAAAACAGAAAACAAAAAAGGAATCTCTAAGACAAAAATTGCACAAGTTGTTCCTTCTTCAGCCAAAGTACAAGAAAACATTACCTATAGAAAACCAATTGCTTTTATAGCTGGTTTCGATACAAATAATAGTTTCTTTTATGCAAATGCTAGAAACTATTTTCAAGAGAAAGGTTTTAAAATTATTGACGGACAGTATTCTATAGAAGAAATTATAAATTGGTTAAATACCAATGCAAATCACCAACCATACGGAGAAATTCATATTGTAAATAAGAGCAATCCTTACAAAGGAATGAACTTAGAAACGGTTATTAGAGGTGATGAAGTAACTGCTTTAACTTTACAGGAAACTATTGATAATGGAAGTTTACCGAAACTAAAAAATGTAGTCAACCAAAATTCATCAATTATTTTTCATGCATCTGGTTTGGCTAATAATAAACCTTTAGTTACTTCTTTACAAAATGCATTTTCAACAAAAAAAATGCCTAAAGTAGTTACCTCTCCTTATCACACTATTTTTGGTGGGGAATTTTCTGACTACTATCTAGCACAAGCTTACTATGTATTTTACCCTAGCGCAAATTCTCCAGGAAAAGTAGATTTATCTAAAGAAATTTCTAGAAAATATCCTGAAGAAAAAGAAATAGATTGGTACAAAGCTTTAAATAATAAAGAAGAACGTTATGTTGGTGAGGCATTTTACAGCCAATTTGCAATACCTATTCAATGGGAGTTCGACTACCATAATGCCGACGAAGAAACACCAACATTCTTTTCCGCCGAAGGCGTAATGGATTGGATTGAACAAGATGAAAATTTAATGGCAGAATTACACACATACAACGTTCCCATAGAAAAGTATAGATGGACTTGGGAAGTAAAAAACAGTAAATTAACCATTAAAGGAAGAACCACTGGACTATGTGTTTTAAAACCATTACTGCAACCTTATGGAGATTTAAAACACATTGAACCCGATACAAAAAACAAGCGTTTGTATGCTATGAAATAGTAAAAAGATTGTTGTTATTGAAAAACACTATTGTACATTAATTACTTTGTACAATGGTGTTTTAATTTAAATATTTTATATTTAATACGCTTATTTTTAAACCATATTCTATCCGTTGAAAACCTTTACAAAAATTGTTGTACTCTTTTTTTATTGCACTTGTTTTTTAAGCAATGCGCAAGTACAAAACATCAAACATTTTTTTATTGATAAAAACCAAAGCAACATAACTGTTAACGATATTACCCAAGACAATATTGGTTATTTATGGCAAGCAACTGAAGCTGGTTTGTATCAATATGACGGGATTTCTTTTACACAAAAAACAACAGAAAATTGTAAAACTATTTTTGCAAAAAACGACACCCTTTTTGCAGGAACCGAAAGCGAATTATTGGTATTTACAAATGAAGAACTTACTACTTTTAAAAGTAAATCCATTCAAAAAATTGTACAGATAAATGACACTATTTATTTAGGAACCACCCAAGGAATTGCTATTTATAAAAACAGTACAATTACTCCTTTAAAAATAAATAATGCTATTGATTTTGCTGTTATTAACGATATTTTAAAAGTTGGTAATTGCATTTACATTGCTTCTAACAATGGGTTATGGACTTTTAAAAGTTCAGAAAAATTTAAAAAACTAAGAAAAATTTCTGATAATAGTTTTAGCAAATTAATTGAAAATAGAAAACACATTTTGGCTCTAAATTCTAAAGGAATTATAGAGGTTATTATGAACAACAAATCAATTGACACTATTACATCAAAAATAATTATTAATGATCTATTTAAAATAGATAACGAAATTTGGATAACTACCAATGGATTTGGTATTTATATTTATAATGCAAATGATTATTCGTTTGAACGAAAAATAAATAAGTACAATTCAACGATTTCTGATAAGTTAACAACTATTTATCTTGATAAGGATAAAACCATTTGGTTAGGAACACATAAAAACGGATTGTTTAAAATCTATAAAAAAAACAATAGTATTAACCAAAAACCAACTTTAAAACTCAATTCAGTTACTATAAATTTTAACAAGGTAACTATTGACAACATTAGCAAACTACAGTTATCCTCTAAAGAAAATAATATTTCTTTTTCATACAAAACAGTTAGCCTAACTCATGCTAATGAAATAAAATATCGTTATAAACTAAATGGAAGCTATTCAAATTGGTCTAAATCCAATACCATAGATTTTGCAAATTTAAAAGCAGCTACTTACCAATTTTATGCACAATCTAAAATTGGAAATCAGTTAAGTAACGAAATTTACATACCCTTTGTAATAGACCTTCCTTTTTATAAAAAAGGCTGGTTTTATCTTCTTTCGGCAACTGTTTTCTTTGGGTTACTTTTTTTAATTTTGGAGCTTCGTTTTCAAAAAAAACAAAAAGAAAATCAACAAAAAATTAAAGATTTACAACTACAAAATCATTTAATTTCTTTAGAACAAAAAGCACTACAACTGCAAATGAATCCACATTTTATTTTTAATGTTTTAAACGGAATTAAAGCTTTTGGTAATAATGGAGAAATTGCAACAATGAACGAGACCATCTCTCAATTTTCTGTTTTATTAAGAAGTATTTTAAACAATTCTAGAATAGAAGAAATTAGCTTAAAAGAGGAAATTAACGTAATTGAAAATTATTTAATTTTAGAGCAAAAAATAAATCCAAAATCTTTTAAATACCATATAAAAACAGCATTAAATACTATTGATATTGAGGAGATTTTAGTTCCTCCTATGTTGGTGCAACCTTTTATAGAAAATAGCATTAAACACGGTTTTCAACCAAATAAAAACAATAATATTATTACTATTTTATTTGAAATAAAACACCGTTTTTTACATTGTACAATTATTGATAACGGTATTGGATTTCATCAAACCAAAAAACAAAATAATAACAAAATCCATAAATCTGTAGCTTTAGAAATTACTAAAGAACGTATTATAAACTTATCTTCGAAACATTCTTTTAGTATAGAAGAAGTTATAACTCATACTATTGTTTGTGGGACGAAAGTTTGGTTTAAAATTCCTTTAAAAACAGATTATTAAGCTATGAAAAGAAGAAAATTTATAAAAAAATCTATTTTTGGTTTAAGCGCGTTAGGCATTATTAGTGGTTTATATTCTTGGCAAATAGAACCTTTTTGGTTAGAGTTTGTAAAGGTAAAAATGCCTGTAAAAAATCTTCCAAATCATCTTGTAGGTAAAACATTAATGCAGATTAGCGATATTCATGTTGGTAATGGTTTTGATTACAATTATGTTATTGATTCTTTTAAAAAAGCAACATCTTATCAACCAGATTTTGTAGTTTATACCGGAGATTTTGTTTCTTATGAAAACGAAGAACAGCTAGAACAATTACAAGAAGTTTGTAAACATATTGTTTTAGGAAAACACGGAACTGCTGGAGTTTTAGGCAATCATGATTACGGCCACAATTGGCAGCAACAAGAGGTTGCAAATGAGATTTCTGCTATTTTAGAGCAGTCTGGTGTTACCATATTAAGTAACGAAAAAAAAGGCTACAACGGTTTGCAAATTTTAGGGATAGACGATTTTTGGGGGCTTCAATTTGACCCAGAAAAAGTAATGAAATTGTATAAAGAGAATGAAGCTTCTTTAGTATTATGTCATAACCCTGATGTTTGCGATTTAGATGTTTGGAACGACTATAAAGGCTGGATTTTATCTGGTCATACTCATGGAGGACAATTTAAACCACCATTTTTACCCCCTCCTATTTTACCTGTAAAAAACAAAAAATATACCTCAGGAAAAATAGATTTACAAGATGGTAGAATGCTATACATTAACCGTGCTTTAGGTAATCTCTGGCAGCTTCGTTTTAATGTTAGACCAGAAATTACCCTATTTACATTAGAAAAAACATTATCATGAGCAGATTAACCGCTATTTTAGTTGATGATTACCCTCAAGCGCTCAAGTTATTGGAGAATGATATCAAAATCCATCACCCAGAAATAGAAATCATCGGAACTGCAAAAAGTGTTGTAGAAGCTGCCAAATTACTGCAGAAAATACAACCTGATATCTTATTTTTAGATATTATGTTAGGGGACGGAACTGGTTTTGACATATTAGAAATCATACCAAACTTAAAATCTAAAGTAATCTTTGTAACAGCAAGCGATGCTTTTGCTTTAAGGGCATTCAAATTTTCTGCAATAGACTATATTTTAAAACCGTATTCAAAAGAAGATTTAAAAAGTGCGATACATAAGGCCATTTCTCAACTACAACCCTCTAAAGAACAGTTAAATGTACTAAAAAAAGCGATTGGACTGCCTAAGGAAAAGCTCAATAAAATTTCTTTACACACTCAAGATAAAATTATTGTTGTAGATATTGTAAATATTATTCGCTGTAAATCAGATAATAACTATACTACGTTTCATTTTTTAGACGGAAGCAAAATCTTAGTTTCTAAAACATTAAAATTTTATGCAGATATATTAAAAGAACTTAACTTTCTACGTGTTCATCAAAGTCATTTAGTAAACATAAAATACATTAAAGAATTTATAAAATCTGATGGTGGATATTTATTATTAAAAGACAAAAGTACTGTTCCTGTTTCTGTTAGAAAACGAAACGAAGTTTTAAAAGCATTCGACTCTTTTTAAACAACAAAAAAGGCTTACCATTACAGTAAACCTTTATGTGAGCCCTGAAGGATTCGAACCTTCGACCGCCTCCTTAGAAGGGAGGTGCTCTATCCAGCTGAGCTAAGAGCCCTATTTTAATTTTACTTCATTTCTAAAGCGGTGCAAATATAATATCTTAATCCAATTAAACAATATAAAAAGGCACTAAATTTTATGTTTTTCTAAAATTTAGATTAAAAATTAATTTCTTCTTTCTCTACAGAATAATCAGTTGCTATTAAGAAAATCTTAAACATCTCTATCTTTTTTGAAAAACCAAATTACAAATAACTAAAATCTAACCACTTAATTAAAAGTATTACTTTTTTTTCACTAAATTTAGAAAAAAAATCTATGAAGAAACAAGTTATTAATTGTGTATTTCTGCTATTATTTTGTTTTACAAATATAAATGTATTTGCACAACAAAAATCTAATGAAAG
>CAYPHE010000059.1:7652-11802 GCA_964410075.1 uncultured Polaribacter sp. | reverse complement strand
AAAATTTCTGTAGAAGATTATAATGCAGCTTGTAGAAAAGCGGTAATGCGTTATACTGATGTTTGGAACGATTTGACCCAAAAAATGGGGTATTGGGTAGATATGGATGATCCTTACATTACCTACGAGCCAAAATATATGGAATCTGTTTGGTGGTTGCTAAAGCAGATTTACAATAAAGAATTATTGTACAAAGGCTATACGATTCAGCCTTATTCACCAAAAGCAGGCACAGGGTTAAGTTCTCACGAGTTAAATCAACCAGGAACCTATCAAGATGTTACAGATACGACTATTGTAGCTCAATTTAAGAGCCCCTTAATCCCCAAAGGGGAAACAAAAAATACTATTTTAGAGGCGTTTGGTTTTGAGCAAGATTTGGAAGTCCTTCCTTTTGGGAAGGATTTAGGATGGGCTTCTTTTATAGCTTGGACAACCACGCCTTGGACGTTGCCAAGTAACACCGCATTAACCGTTGGACCTAAGATAGATTATGTTTTAGTAGCAACCTATAATCAATATACTTTTGAACCAATTTATGTGGTTTTAGCTAAGAATTTAGTCGGAAAACAATTTGCTGGTAAATACGTACAAGCTGAAACTGAAGAAGCAATTCAAAACTATTCGAAAGAAGATAAAAAAATTCCTTATTTAATTCTTGATGAATGTAAAGGTGCAGATTTAGTAGATATTCGTTATGAACAATTATTAGATTATGCATTACCAAATGACAATCCGCAAGATGCATTTCGAGTAATTGCTGGAGATTTTGTTACCACAGAAGATGGTACAGGAATTGTTCATACCGCACCAACTTTTGGAGCAGATGATGCTTTGGTAGCCAAACAAGCTTCACCAGAAATTCCTCCATTATTGGTAAAAGATGACAATGATAATCTGGTGCCTTTGGTAGATTTGCAAGGACGTTTTAGACCAGAAGTTAACGATCCTACTTATGGTTTTACAAACGAATATGTAAAAGCAGCTTATTTAACAGAAGAAGAAATTGTTGCAGAATTAGAAAATCAACAACAAAATTTACAATCGGTTATTAAAAACCAAAAACAATATTTATCTGTTGATGAGCGCTTAGGTTTAAAATTAAAAAACGAAAACAAAGCTTTTAAAGTAGAAAAATACAAGCACAGTTATCCAAATTGTTGGAGAACAGATAAACCGATTTTATATTATCCACTAGATTCTTGGTTTATTAAAGTTACTGATGTAAAAGATAGAATGCATGAGCTAAACAAAACCATCAACTGGAAACCAGAATCTACAGGTACTGGGCGTTTTGGTAATTGGTTGGCAAATGCAAATGATTGGAATTTATCTAGATCTCGTTATTGGGGAATTCCATTACCAATTTGGAGAACAGAAGATGGTAAAGAAGAAATTTGTATTGGTTCTGTAGAAGAGTTAAAAGCAGAAATGCAAAGAGCAGTTGAAGCAGGTGTTTTAGAAGCAGATATTTTTGCTGATTTTGAAGTTGGTAATAACTCCGATGAAAACTACGCGAAATTAGATTTACATAAAAATATTGTTGATGAGATAGTATTGGTGTCTCCTTTAGGAAAACCAATGAAACGTGAAGCAGATTTGATTGATGTTTGGTTCGATTCTGGATCGATGCCTTATGCACAATGGCATTACCCGTTTGAAAATGGAGAAAAAATTGATGATAACACGTCTTTCCCTGCAAACTTTATCGCAGAAGGAGTAGATCAAACAAGAGGTTGGTTTTATACATTACATGCCATTGCCACAATGGTTTTTGATACTGTTGCCTATAAAAATGTAGTTTCAAACGGACTGGTTTTAGATAAAAATGGACAGAAAATGTCGAAACGTTTGGGCAATGCTGTAGACCCTTTTGAAACTTTATCTACTTACGGAGCAGACGCCACACGTTGGTACATGATATCTAACGCAAATCCTTGGGACAACTTAAAGTTTGATTTAGATGGAATAGAGGAGGTAAAGCGTAAGTTTTTTGGAACTTTATATAACACTTATTCATTCTTTTCTTTATATACAAATATTGATGGTTTTGCATACGATGAAGCAGATATTCCTTTAAATGAAAGACCAGAATTAGATAGATGGATTTTATCTGAATTACATACTTTAATTGAAAAAGTAGATAAATTTTATGCAGACTATGAACCAACTAGAGCTGCAAGAGCTATCTCAGATTTTACCCAAGAATATTTAAGCAACTGGTATGTTCGTTTAAGTAGAAGACGTTTCTGGAAAGGAAGCTACGAAACCGATAAGATTTCTGCATACCAAACATTATACACTTGTATGGCAACCATTGCTAAATTAGGTGCACCAATCGCTCCATTTTTTATGGACAAGTTATATAAAGATTTGAATAGCGTTACTAAAAAAGAAAATTTCGAAAGTGTGCATTTAGCAGATTTTCCAAATTTTGATGCTTCTTTTGTAGACAAGAGTTTAGAACGAAAAATGGAAAATGCACAAACCATTTCTTCTTTGGTATTATCACTTAGAGCTAAAGAAAAGATTAAAGTGCGTCAACCACTTCAAAAAATAATGATTCCTGTTGACAGTCTTCAGCAAAAAGAAGAAATTAAAGCAGTAGAAAGTTTAATAAAACAAGAGGTAAACGTAAAGGAAATAGATCTTTTAGAAGATGCTTCAGACATTCTTATCAAACAAATAAAACCAAATTTTAAAGCTTTGGGGCCTAAGTTTGGTAAAGAAATGCGTTTTGTTGCAGGAGCTGTTGCAAAGTTTACCCAAGAAGATATTAACAAAATAGAAAAAGTTGGCAACATTTCTATTTTAATTAATGATAAAAATATTATTTTAGAACGCGAAGATGTAGAGATTTCTTCTAAAGATATAGAAGGATGGTTAGTGGCTAATGAAGGTACAATTACAGTAGCTTTAGATGTTACCATTTCTACAGATTTACGTAAAGAAGGTATTGCTAGAGAATTAGTAAACAGAATACAAAATGCTCGAAAAGATACTGGATTAGAAGTAACAGATAAAATAGCGCTTACTGTGTTAAATTATAACGAATTAAAGGAAGCTGTTTTAGAAAACGAAAACTATATTATGAGCGAAACTTTAACTGAAAAGTTACATTTTGTAGACGAGTTAGAAAACGGAATTGCTATTGAATTTGATACGATAAAAAGTAAAATAGACATTAAAAAAATCTAATAACATGGCAGAAACAAAAACAAAATATTCTGAGGCAGATTTAAAAGAATTTAAAGAAATAATTGATAAAAAGATAGCACAGGCAGAAGAAGATTTAGAGTTGTTAAGAAGTGCTTTTAAAAACGATGCAAATAATGGAACAGATGATACATCTCCTTCATTTAAATCGTTTGATGAAGGTTCTGATGTAATGAATAAAGAAAAAAATGTTCAGTTAGCTATTCGTCAAGAGAAATTTATTAGAGATTTAAAAAACGCACTATTACGTATTGAAAACGGTACTTACGGTATTTGTAGAGTTACTGGAAAGTTAATTCAGAAAGAGCGTTTAAAATTAGTTCCTCACGCAACATTAAGTATTGAAGCAAAACGCAAACAGTAGTTTGTTTATTTGCTCAAATAAATTACAGAATCCTAAAAAATTATTTATACTGAGTTTGTTTCAGTATCTAAAATCTTTTAGGTTTTTTTATGTTGTATTATTACTGTTTCCTATTTCAGTTTTTTCTCAAAAAATAGCTTTAAAAAAGCTTGAAACGAACTTAAAAAATATTGAAATTACTTCAATTGGTTTAGATGACTTGGTTATTGAAAATTCAGTATCCAATACCTTTGAAATTGTTTTGTATTCAGATGATGCCGAAAAGCATCATATTGTTATAGAAGAAAAACACAATCGTATTTATATTTCTTTTGAAGCCAAAGAATTTCAAGAAAATACAGAACCTGTAATGAAACCAATTACAGAACGTTTAAAACGAGCAAATGCTGTTTTAAAAATTCCAAAGCATAGAAATGTAAATCTCTTTGGACTAAATAATAATATTTCTGCTATTAATTTTCTAGGTGATTTATCAATTTCAATTGAAAACGGAATAATAAAGTTAGGAGAAATACAAAATCATATTGCTATTAAGTTGTATGCAGGCAATGTATTTGCATTTGCAGAAAA
>CAYPHE010000059.1:5300-7552 GCA_964410075.1 uncultured Polaribacter sp. | reverse complement strand
AAAATCATATTGCTATTAAGTTGTATGCAGGCAATGTATTTGCATTTGCAGAAAACACAAACATAAATGTTATTTCTAGTTTAGGAAAAATAAAGGTAGATGAACATTTTTATAATAAAAAATTCAGTTTAAAAGACGATAAATTTTCAAAGCATTTAATTGTAAATACTATAAAAGCTCACACTTTTTTACAGACTAATAAATAGTTGTTCTAAAGTATTCTATAAAAAAAGCGAGACAAATTTGTCTCGCTTTTTTTATAGAATTAAAATCCAAACCCTGGTGCTTCTGGACTTTGAGCCTGAGATTTCTGAGGATTCAAAATTAGGTAGGTACCTAAAGCGGTTAAAGCAGCATATTTGCCGTAGTTTCCTATTTTTTGAATAGCCTCTTTTCTTGAAATATCTTTTTGTTTGGTGTCTTTATTTTTCTTCATGATGTTCTTTTTTTAAATTCTTATTTTAAGATTATCTTTTTGTTCAACTTACCATAATTGGTTTTTAGTTGTACCAGATAAACACCATTAGATAAATTTGGTAGATTAATATCTTTAATGCTATTTGGGGTAAAAGAAGCAGTAAAAACTTGTTTACCTAATATATTAAAAATAGAAATTTGAGTTTTTTCTTTAGATAAACCATTTATTCTTAATGTATTTGCATTTAACTTATAGATACTAATATTTTCTAGAGGGCTATTAGGATTTACATTTAAAACATTACTTTTTGTATGCAAATAAAATCTTCCAGTTACAGTTTCTGAAGATGATAATTTTACTTTATAAGTACCGTCTCCTTTGTCTAATCTTGTAAAAATATTTAAATCTCTATCTTCTAAGAAAACTTTTAGTTCAGTTGGAAGATTTGCAATGTTAGTAGAAAATGTAATTTCTTTTCCAGCTTCAGCTGAAACTCCAATAGGAACTATCATGTTCTCAAAATTACTATTGGGTAAGGCTTGTATGGCAAACTTAGTATCTTCATTACTACTATTTATTAGGTGAGAAAATACTTCAAGACTTCCATTTCCAGCACCAGTAAATGTACCAACATCAGAACCTACGTCTAAACCTGTAGTTTTATTTTCTATGTATCTTATTTTTGTTAATGATTTAGAAGCACCACTTATTAAATTCAAAATAATTTCAGGATAACTTTTGCCACTGCTCTTCGAAAAAATATTTCCTGTTTGATGACTTTGCATTGCTTCAGTAAAAGATACCGATGTTCCTCCTCCGTCTGGAGCATGAACAAAAAATGCTTGTCCAGGTGCAATATAAAATGCAGCATCATCAACAGACTTTACAACATAAGGAGTAGTTCCTGTCCAAAGATATAAACCTGCTTTTGTTGGATCTAAATTTCCAGCGTCTATATTTACCTTTAAAAAATTATTAGTTGCATCTGCAGCATTACTAGCATTTAAAGCAGCTGTGTATGGGTTTGCAACTAAATTCCATCTATTCCCTGAAGGATTATCTCCGCCATCAGTAATAGAAATTGGTTGATCTTCTGTATTTATAGTACCTGTAAAAGTTACAGTTCCTGCAACAGTTTTCTTTTTAAAAGTGTATCCTTTGGCTGCTAAAAAATTACCAGATGAAGCAATATCATTAGTTCCTGCATTAGTAGTATAATAATTCCATCTTAACAAAGAGGTAGTTGAATTAAGATAAGGAGCTATTGCAAAATTATTCCCGTTAGTTTCCACTTCACCAGACAAACTATTTATGCTTTGTCCTTCTACAGGAGCACCAATTAAGTGCCAATTTGTACTAACATGTCTTAAGTAAGACACATTACCTGCAGAGGTACCTTGTACTATTAAAGATCCGTTTGTAGAAGCGTTGGATAGTATGTTAAAAGTTCCATTTTGATAAAGATTCCCAGAAATAGTCATTGCATTTCCTGACAATATATTTAGAGTACCACCTGCATTTACAGTTACATTATTAATAGTCGTAGTCGTGTTTAAATTTACTGTTTTAGTAATATCAACAACGATATTATCGGAACTAATAGGAGTTCTTCCTAAAGACCAGTTAGCATCTGCAGACCATATACCACTAGAAGGAACAAAAGAGTTTGTTTGATTTGCTTGTGATGTGAAGCTTAATGAAGTGGTATTGCTTATACCTGAATAACTATTACTTGCAGCATCTAAGAACACACCAGAAGCAATTTGTACATAATATTCGGTATTTAGTTCAAAATCTGAAGTTGGATTTATTGTGGCTACAGTTGTAGCAATAG
>CAYPHE010000059.1:0-5200 GCA_964410075.1 uncultured Polaribacter sp. | reverse complement strand
GTATTTAGTTCAAAATCTGAAGTTGGATTTATTGTGGCTACAGTTGTAGCAATAGTAACTGAACCAGAAGTAACATTAATAGTTTCAAAAACAGAGTCATCAGAACTTTTGAATATGGTAATATTACCAGAACCTTTAGCAATGTTTTCAGAAAAAGTTAATTCAATATTTTGACTTAAAAGTACATCTGTGGTATTATCTGCAGGTGAAGAAGATGCTAATGTTGGTATTTCTGTATCTACAGTATGTGTTGCTCCTGCAGTAAAACCTCCGCTAATTGCTTTGCCTCCAGTATCGGTAATACCTGTTCCACTAGAGTTTAAATCGATACTTAATGTTCCTGTACCAGAAATAGAAGTTACAGTTACTGTTCTTGAAGTTCCACTTCCAGTAACTCCAGTAATACTTCCAGTAACTCCAGAACCATCTATTGTAAAATCAGAGGCACCTACACCACTAACGCTTTCGGTAAAAGTAATTAAAAAAGATACTGAAGTTGCATTTGTTGCAGGACTTCCTGTAACAGTAATGCTACTTGCAGTTGGTGCTACAGCATTAGAAATAACAGTAGTAGTGTTATTTGTGTCTGTATCTGCACCGTCATTTATTACAACAGTAAATCTTGTAGTTTCTGATATTGCTGCTCTATTGTCTGTTGGGTTAAAGCTTGAGGCTCTTAAAGTACTTTGCATTGTAGCAGCAGTAGCACTTGCAATTGTATATGGTCCTGAGCCTGACAAGCCTGTACCCGATAAAACCCCTTTAGCATTATCATCTAGTGTAATAGTGGCTGTAAGGTTATCTCCTTCTGCGTCTGTTATTGTAATTGAAGAAAAAGGAGCTATTGTGTTCGTATCGATTACACCTTGATTAGCAACTGTACCTCCAATTACTGGTGCGGTGTTATCTACAAAAGCACTACCTGTAAATGTATTTGGAACTGAGGACGGAAATGTGAATGCCCCTAAAGTCCAGTTTCCGAGGGTGTTAATTGACGAGGAGACGTTGGTAATTGTTCCATTAAATACGGTGGTTCCAGTATAATAACCTTCTCCAAATATAGTAAGTGCAGTTGAACCTTCAGTAAGAGTAGAAGGTATAGGGCTATTATTTCCTATAAATGCTAAAAAAGTTGTTGGGTTTGAGCGTGGAGTTTGAGTTGCAGTTAAGGGACCAATTAAAGCATACACCTGATCTGTAGTTCCAGTTGTGAAATTTCCATAATTAATATTACCGAACTGTACATTATTATTTTCTGTAAGTGTTCCAGATGTAGCTTTCCAAACATTATCTGTATCGTCAAACACATCAATTACAGTTCCTTTAACAATTGTAGCACCAGTATTGTTTTGCCAAATCAATTCAGATTCGCCTGTAGTACTTCCAAAATTATTTGCTCCACCTTGTAACTCTTCATCTACAAAACTAATTACGGTCCCAGTAGGAGCATCATCTAGTAAAAGAAAAGAAAAGCCGTCTCTATTGTCATGATAAGCAACAAAAACAATGTCTCCTGCAACATCAATACTACCATTATTATTTTGAGATACTATTACTTGAAATGTAAGTAATAATAAAAAAAAAATTTTTTCTTTTAATAAATTGATTTTTTTCATCATTTGTTTGGTTAGTTAGATTACAAAATTACAACATAATTAAAGAAAAAAACAGGTATATATACCTGTTTTTTAATGGAATATTAATTCTTATTAGCTTCTTGATGGATATAGTCCTTGGGTACAAATAATATAATTTACAACCGAAGATGGTTGCATATTATTAAAGTAATTACCATTTCCAGTATTAGAAGCTGTGGCAGTAGCAGCAACGTTTACAGGTATACTTTGCCCACCATATTTTTGTCCTGTGGTTGCTTCACTACCAAAATTTTCGGCACCTGTATTAGCTAAAAAACCAGCACCAGGGTTGGATTCATCTTCATTTCCTTCTTCTGTATTAACGGGTATATCTATTGTACCAGCAGTTTCGCTAACAGTTATAATATGGTTGTGAGATGGTAAATTGCCTATATTTAAGGTTGTTGTTTCAGTTCCTAATCTCTGACCTGCGCTTCTTGGAGTAAGTCCTGGTCCAGTTCCTGATCCTATTGGTGCAGCACCTCTTAAATCTGGTACAGCAAAAGTAGTTCTACCATCACCACCATAGGTTGTTCCTAAAAGTGAAAAAAGTGCTTGGTTTTGTGCAATTGACATTAATTGTCCGTGACAAAAAACAAAATTTAATGGAGCAAAATTTCCTGCGAAAATTTTTACAACTCCTAAATACTCATCATTCATAATTTATATAGTTTTTAAGGTTAAGATTTAATTTAAAGTAAGTTCTTCTAGACTAATTGGTATCATAGTACCATTAGATGTAGTTAATTGTAAAGAGCCATATTGATCTATTGTGGCAGTTAGTTCTCCACCACCTTCATATCTATAATAGGCTTCTGTAGTATGAATTCTAACCAAAACACCCCAAGTTTCTTTTGGTATTGGGTAGCCTTCAATTTTTTTATCTCCTAAGTCTATAAAGTTGATTTCTCCGCTACCAGGTAAGGTAAAATAGATACTTCCTTTATTATTAAAAACATGTTGAGTACCAGTTTTTATGGTTACTCCATTAGAAGCTCCAATATCATAAACGTAGTTGTTTTTTACAGTTAGTGTATACATAAATTTAGTTATAGTTTTAATTAAACATATTCAAAACTATAGATAAAAAATAATGTATTTAAGAGTAGTAAAGACTGAAAAAAAAAACGGGTATTAATACTTATCTAATTAAAAATCATAATTATAGATAAATTATTTTAGGATTTAAAGGTTAAAATCTGGAGTTATTTCTATAAGTTTCTTTTGAATGCCATAAATAACTAAACCTGCCACATTTTTAGATTGAGTTTTAAGCAAAAGATTGTTTCTATGGCCTTCTACGGTTCTTGGACTTATAAATAATTTGTCTGCAATTTCTACGGTGGTGTGTTGTTCGCAAATCAATTCTAAAACATCTATTTCTCTTTTAGAAAGTAAGTTTTTATCTAAGTCGCTTTTAATTCTTTTTCCACTAGAAGATATAATGTTTTCGTGAATTATTTTTAATACAATTTCATCATAATAAAAACCTTTATCAAAAACTTTATTTATTGTTTCTACTACCGTTTTTGGACTTGCATTTTTTAAAAGGTACGAAGAAGCTCCAACGTCTATCATATTTGTGATGAAAGATTTACCACCATAACTGGTTAGTGCAATAATTTTAATATCTGGATGTGTTTTATGAATTTTTTTTGTGGCTTCTATACCATTAACTTCTGGCATTTTTAAATCCATTAAAATCACATCAGGAAACTCTTCTGTAGTTGCTATAAAATTGATTAATTCTTGCCCATTATTGGCTTCGAAAATAACATTAAAATTGGGTTCTCTTTCTAATAAAAAACGGATTCCTTTTCTAAATAATTGTTCATCATCTGCTATAGCGATATTAATGGTTTTCATGTTTAAGAGGGATTTGTATGGTGATTTTGAAACCTTTGTTTTCTTGAGTTTCTATTGTATAGTTTCCATTTAAAAGCGATACTCTACTTTCTATATTTTTCATTCCCAAACCTTTTTGATTTTCTTTATTGATTTGGTTAAAACCTTTACCATTGTCTAAGTAGGTAAAGAGTAAATTATTATTTTTACATGAGATAGAAATGGTGCTTTTTTTTGCTTTTCCATGTCTTATAGAGTTGTTTATTAATTCTTGTGCTACCCTAAAAAGATGCAATTCATTTTGTTCTGATAAATATTTTTTTGGATATTCTAAGTTGTAATCAATATTAATTTTCTTACTATTACTAAAAGTATCTGCTAGTTCTTCTATAGCTTCTTTTAAACCAAAACGCTCTAATATAGGAGGTAATAAGTTGTGGGCAATTTTACGCGCACTTTCTAGTGTTCTATCGGTTGCTTCTAATATTGTATCGTTTACTTGAGTATATTCGTTGGGTTTTAAACTACCGTCTTTTAATAAATTTGCATTTAAGTTAATTACATTTAGTTTAGAGCTAATATCATCATGCAGGTCTTGCGCAATACGTTTGCGCTCTTTTTCTTGTGTAACAATTATAGATTGTATAATTTCTTTTTGATGATGAATTTCTAAATTCTTCTTCTCTAATTCTTTTTCAACTATTTTTTTTCGAGAAAAAAAGAAAAACAACAACAGCGCTACACCCATTAAAAGAAGTAATAAAACTCCTATTAAAACTATGGCTATCACTTGATTATCTTTATCTAAAAATTCTTCCATTAGGGGGCTTTAAGTAACCCGAAATTTACGAAAAATTTTTACCTAAAGATAGTTGATGAATACTGAGTTAAAAAAACGTGATTTAAAAAACAGGTATAACTACCTGTTTTTTTGAGATAAAACTATTTTTGATGGTCTTCTAAAATTTTTATACCATTCTATAAATACTAAAACTTGGTACATTATATATAATATTACATTAGAATACCATACAAACTTTTTAAGAGAAGCTGTAATATTTCCGGTAGCAAAAAGTAAGGTACTACAAGAAATATAAATAAAAAAACCTGAGTTCAAATAAATAAACTTCTTGTCTTGGCTATCTAATTTTTTTATAAAAAAATGAAAGCTATATATAATTAAAGGAATAGCAGTAATAACAACTTCAAATATGTTGTATTCAAAGTAAATTTCTGGATTATTGATATAGTTAATACTTAGTGAGACTAAAATTAAGACTATGGTAGCCTTTATAACTCTTTGAATTATCCTCTTTTTTTCTAAAAAAAGATAAAAAAAAGATAAAAAGCAAAACTGACCAATAAAATAGAAATGAGAAAAGTATAAATTATTTAATTTATACCACCTCATACATGCTGTAATTAGTTGAATTAGTAGGATAAAAACAAGATAAATAGAAAATATATTAAAAGCTTTGGATTTCTTTTTTCCAAAGCTTTTAATATATAGCAATGTATTTACAAATAATACAATATTTCCAATCCAAACTAGTGTATTGTATACCAGTAATTTATTGTTAGTCATTTAAAGGACTATCTTCATCACATAAATCGGGACAAGAGCTTGTAAAATCGTAAATATCTCCGTCTTCTGAATCTAAAACTTCACTATTGTCTTTAGAAACAGAAATCATGTCTTTTCCATTTTTATCTACACC
>CAYPHE010000058.1:0-11968 GCA_964410075.1 uncultured Polaribacter sp. | reverse complement strand
GGAGCAGCAAAAGCATGTATACGATTACATACAGGGCTTTTAAAAAAAGGAGAAGCTTCTAAATTATTATTATTAGAAAGTAAGAATATAAATATTCCTAATTCAGAAGTATTTAAGGCTACCCCTTCGAGAAAAACTTTTTTGCAAAAAGTAAAGCATAAACTATTTTATCTTTTAAAAGAATTTAAACTTTTAAAAGATAAGCCCTCAAAAAAACAATTATTTATTAAAAGTAGAACACCTGAATTAGAATGGTTTAGTTTTCCTGATACTAATGTTGATATAACACAAAGTGAACTATACAAACAAGCAGATATTATTAATTTACATTGGGTTTCTGATTTTTTAGATTTTGAATCTTTTTTTAAGAAAAACAAAAAACCAGTTGTTTGGACGCTACACGACATGAATCCTTTTTCTGGAGGAGAACATTTTACAGAAAAATATTTAGGTATTAATAAAGAGGGTTTTCCTATTGAAAGAAAAATATCTAAAGATGAAAAAAGAGTATTTCATCAAATTTTAGAGTATAAGTCAAAAGCATTACAGGGTGTTTCAAATTTACATATTGTAGTACTTTGTAATTGGATGCAAAGCGAAGTTAAAAACAGTCAGCTATTTAAAAAATATCCTACTTATCTAATACCTAATGGAATTGATTCAAATATTTTTCAACCAAGAGGAAAAGAAAATTCTAGAGAGCTACTGAATTTACCAAAAAAAAGAAAAATAATTTTATTTGTAGCTAATCATATAAATAACAATAGAAAAGGGTTTGATTTTTTAAAAAGAGCAATTCAAAAAATAGATTTAGAAGATGTTTTATTATGTTCTATTGGCTTTGTTAATAATACTTTTTCAGAAAAAAATAAAATTGTTGAATTAGGTAATATTTCAGACGAAAGGTTAATGAGCGTAGCTTACTCAGCAGCCGATGTTTTTGTTATTCCATCTTTAATGGATAATTTACCTAATACTATTTTAGAGTCATTAATGTGTGGTACTCCTGTAGTTGGTTTTCCTGTTGGAGGAATTATTGATTTAGTAGAAGACGGTAAAAATGGTTTTTTAACTAAAGAAATTAGTGTAATTTCTTTAGTTGAAGCTATAAATTCTTTTTTTTCTAAATTGTCAACCTTTAATACCACTAAGATAAGAGAAGATGCTTTAAAAAAATATGATAGTAAAATACAAGCAAAAAGATATTCTGAGTTATTTGAAAAAATATTAGAAGTATAGATTAATTTATGAAAAATTATAAGCTAACCATAATAACAATTAACTTAAATAATTTAGAAGGACTAAAAAGAACAATTAGTAGTGTTGTTTCTCAAAAAAATAAACAATTTGAATACATTGTAATAGATGGAGGGTCTAATGATGGAAGTGCAAATTATATAGAAAGTAAGAATAGTAACATAAATTATTGGGTTAGTGAAAAGGATTCTGGAATTTACAATGCAATGAACAAAGGAATAAAAAAAGCAAAAGGAGAATATTTGCTTTTTTTAAATAGTGGAGATGAGTTATATTCTGACGTTGTACTTTCCGAAAATATTAATCATTTGCATACAGAAGATTTGATTTATTTTAATATTCATCAGATTTTCGATAAATCAACAAACATATATAAATATCCAAAAGAATTAGATTATAAAACATTTTTACTTGGTACAATTGGGCACCCAACAACTTTTATAAAACGTTCTTTATTTGCAAAATACGGTATGTATGATGAAAGTTTAAAAATTGTATCTGATTGGAAATTTTTCTTTTTAGTTGTTGTTAAGTTTAAGGTAACTTATAAGAAAGTAGACAAAATACTTTCTAATTTTTATAACGATGGAATTAGTGTGATAAATACAGAGTTAAATAATAAAGAAAGAAACTTAGTAATTAATACAGATTTTAAAGAATACAAAAGATTGTACGAATTGGAAATACTTTTGAGCCACTTAAAGAAATCAAGATTTATTGCTTTTCTTAATAACTTAGGTTTTTTAAAATATATAAAAAAGTATTAAATGGTTTCTTTAATAATTCCTTTTTATAACAGAGCACATATTATTGAAGAAACTTTACAATCTTTATTAAAACAAACTAGTTCTAATTGGGAATGTGTATTAATTGATGATGGCTCTACTGATAATACAGAAATTGTTTTAGACCAGTACTTAAATAAAGATAAAAGGTTTCGTTTATTTAAAAGACCAGAACACAGAAAAAAAGGACCTTCTACCTGTAGAAATATTGGATTAGAAAATGCAAAAGGAGACTATATTATTTTTTTAGATTCAGATGATATTTTAGCACCTTTCTGTGTAGAAGAAAGATTGAAAGCTTTTCAGAAATTCCCAAATCAAGATTTCTTGGTGTTTAAGATGAACACATTTTCTGATAAAATTCCTGATTTAAAACACAATAATTTAAATGAGAGAAAAAATGAAGATTGGTTGTGTAATTTTATTCAGTTTAAGAGTTCATGGCAAATCACATCCCCAATTTATAAAAAAGACTTTATTTTAAATTTAAAAGGTTTTGAAGAAGATTTAGCTGTTTTTGAAGATTTATTTTTAGCTTCTAAAGTTATCTACCATGCTAAGCAGTTTAAAGTTTTTACTAATACAGATTGTTTTTATAGAAATAATAATGACTATTTTGAAAAGCATAAAAACGAATCATATATTTTAAAAATTAATGAAAGTTTCTTTAAGTTAATTAAAATCTATACCACTACTTTAATTTTAAATGAAAATAAAATATATCGAAAAAGAGAGCTAAAAGATGCATTAGTTAAAGGATATGTAACTATTTTAAACGCATACATAGTACCTTTGTTTCCAAAAGTAAAAAGCAATAACCGTCTTATAATAAATTATTTATTTAAAAATAAATACATAAAAAAAGATAAATATTTCAGGCTTTTATTAGCTCATAACATACTTAAAAAATGTTATAATATTAAAGGATTAGGGTTGTTTAGAATAATTAATAGATTAATAAAATAGTAATAAACATATGACTAAAATGTTCTCTGTTAGGTGGTTTAGCTATTTACCCAATAAAATAAAATCTTTTTTTGCTTTAATTCTTTTTTTTAAAGAAATTAAAAAAATAAAGAATTCAGAAATACTATTTTTTTTTCCATCTTATCATACAGGAGGAGCAGAAAGAGTACACTTAGATATTGTAAACTCTTTTAAAGAAAGGTCAACTTATATTTTTTTTACTGCTAAATCTGAATCTAATACTCATAAAAAAGAGTTTACTCAATCAAGTAACCACTATGAAATTTTTGAACTTTTAAATAGAACAAAATTTACAAAATCTTTATTTTTAAAAATTTTAAAAAAAACAATTAATAATAGCGAATCTATTCTTACAATATTTGCTAGCTATAGTTCTTTTTTTTATGAATTAATACCAGAGCTTAAAAAAGATATAAAAAAAATAGATCTTACACATTCTTTTTCATTGTCTGGTAGGGGTATAGAAGTAACAAGTTTATTTGCCGTACCTTATATTTCAAATAGAGTTGTAATTAACAAAAGAACATTATTAGATTTTAAAGAACTTTATAAAAAATCTGCATTAACAGATTATTTTAAAAAAATACAAATAATTCAAAATGGAGTTGTGTTAAAAGAAAATAATTATCCAGTTAAAGATAAAAATGAGATAAACATATGCTTTATTGGAAGATGGTCTCCAGAAAAAAGACCTGAATTATTTTTAAGAATAGCTAAAACAATTACAGAAATATCACCGATATTCAAAACTTATTTTATTGGTAATAATAATATAGTAAATGAAAAAACAATAAAATCTCATTGTGTAGAAAGTTTAGGAGAAATTATTAACAAAGATAAATTAATGAACCTCTATAAAAAATTTCATTATATTTTTATTACATCAAATAGAGAGGGATTTCCAATGGTTCTAATGGAGGCAATGAGTTTTGGAGTTGTTCCTATATGCACTAATGTTGGAGGGATAAGTGAACATATTGTTCATGGAGAAAACGGATATTTGGTAAAAAATCATAATAATGAAGATGCAATAATTAAAGATTTTTTAGAAATAATACGATCTAAAGATTTTCATATAAATTATAAAAAAATATCTTTAAATGCGTATAACTATGCTAATGAGAATTTTGGAATTGATGGATTCAAAAAAAGCTATAGAAATTTAATTTTACAAAATCTTTAATGAAAACAATTTCAATAAATTTTGTGGATTTCTGGGATGGTTTTGATAAAAAAGCAAATTATTTTTACAGGCTATTATCAACAAAATATAATGTAAAAATAAACGAAACACCAGAGTTAATTATATATTCTTGTTTTGGAAACGATTATCTTAAATATAAATGTAAAAGAGTTTTTTATACAGGGGAAAATGTAAGACCAGATTTTATGGCTTGCGATTTTGCTTTTTCTTTTGATTTTTTAAATCATAAAAAACATTTTAGGTTACCTCTTTATTCTTTATACATAGAACAAGATAATATGTTTGACAAATTAAATACGATAAAGAATAAAAAAGAACTTATCAATATTTGGAAGAAAAAAAATAAGTTTGCTTGCATGGTAGTTTCAAACTCAAATTCTAAATATAGATTAAAGTTTTTTAAAGAATTATCAAAATTTAGGACTATAGATTCTGGAGGTAAAGTTTTTAATAATGTTGGAGGAAGAGTTAAAGACAAATTGAAATTTATAGATTCATACAAATTTGTTTTAGCATTTGAAAATTCATCTTTTGATGGATATACAACAGAAAAAATTTTAGAACCTTTTTTTATTGATTCTATTCCTATTTATTGGGGTAATAAACTAATAGCAAAAGATTTTAACCCTAAAAGATTTATTAATTATCATGATTTTAATAGCGTTGAGGAATTATACGAAAGACTATTAGAAATTGAAAATAATCCTAATATTGCTATTGATATTTTAAGTCAACCAATTTTTGTAAACGATTACAAAAAAGAAAGAGCTAAAGTTCTTGATATATTTTCTCAATTAATTAAAAGTAAAAGAAAACCAATAGCAAAATCATTAATTTCATATATTTCTTTATCAAAATTTTTTTTAATAACTCTAAAGAAAAAGAGTTTAAAATTTTATAAGAAATTTTAAACTCTTTAATAATAGACAACATATGTATACATCACAATACAAACAAGATCTATTTCTTGATAAGGTAATATTTAATAAGAAAAGTAAAGGTTTTTTTATAGATATAGGTGCACATGATGGCTTCACTTTTAGCAACTCTTTTTTTTTCGAAAAGGTTAGAAATTGGAAAGGAGTGTGCTTTGAACCTAACCCATTCGTTTATAAAAAGTTAATAGAAGAAAGAAGCGCGTATTGTTATAATACTTGCATTGGAGATAATAATGAAATTGTAGAATTTACTCAAATTAAAGGGTATTCAGAAATGTTAAGTGGTATTACAAGTAAATATCATTCAGAACATTTAGACAGAATAAAGAAAGAAGTTGATGAAAAAGGAGGAGAAATTGATATTATAAAAGTAGAAATGACTACTTTACAGAGTATTAAAGAGATAAAATCAAATAAAAATATAGATTTTATATCTATTGATACTGAAGGAAATGAACTAGATATTATAAACTCTATTGATTTTGTAAAATTTAATATAAAGTGTATTGTAGTTGAGAATAATTATAATAATAAAAAAATTGAAGAAAAGCTCATCAGAAATAACTTTAAGTTATTATATAGATTGCATACAGATCAAGTTTATATAAATAATAAAGATTATAGTTTAAAAATTAAAGTAAATTTATTTTTATGGAAATTAAAGCTAAAACTTCTACGGATACAAAAAAAACTAAAATCAAATTTTAATGAAGCCAACAAAAAAAATAAAGGTTAGCATCATTATTCCAACTTATAATAGAAAGAATTTTTTAAACAAAGCTATTTCTAGTGTAGCCTGTCAAACTTATCAAAATTTCGAAATTTTGGTAATAGACGATGGTTCTAAAGAGAATTACGCAGAGTCTATTTGTAATAAATATGAGAGCTGTTTCTATTATTACAAAAAAAATGGAGGGTTATCTTCTGCAAGAAATTTTGGTATACAAAAAGCTAAAGGAGAATACATTGCTTTTTTAGATGATGATGATTTTTGGAGAAAAGATAAACTAGAAAAACAAGTTAATGTATTAGAATCTCAAAAAGACATTAGTTGTGTTCATTCTAGTGCACAAGTTGTTAACGAACTAGGTAATACTACAGGGAAAATTATAGGAGCTTCTAAAAATAAGGTACACAAGAGAAGTGGAAATGTTTTTTGGAATGCATTAGGGGTTTGGGTAGTAAAATCTCCGACACCATTAATTAGAAAAAGTATTTTTAAAGATAATATGTTTTTTGATGAATCAATTAAGATAGGAGAAGATATAGATTTTTATCAAAGAATGTTTTATAAACACAAAGTATATTATATAAACGAACCTTTAGCTTTTTATAGAGAATATTCAGACACTGATAGACTTTCTCTACAGGTCAAGAAATATTTAGGAATTGAAAAGAAGATTTTTAAAAATTTTTTAAAAATGGATATAAAAAAACCTTTTACTTTAAATAGAATAGCATCTAAATTGTTAATTTGCGGAGTCAATAGGTTTAATTCTATTTATACTAATAATGTTATAAAATTAAGCTTCTTTGATAAATATATTTTTCCTCAAAAAAAACTCAAAACTTTAAAATTAAAGAATGATTAATATTTTAGTAACTGGAGGTGCAGGTAATGTGGGTAGTAGTTTAGTTAGTAAATTAGCTGAAGATAAAAATAATAAAATTGTAATCTTTGATAATCTTTTAACTGGTAAAAAAAACAAGATACCTAAATTTGATAATGTTTTTTTTATTAAAGGTAATGTAAATGATTACAACGATATTTCATCAGTATTTCATAGATATCATTTCAATTTTGTTTTTCATTTTGCAGCAGTTGTAGGTGTTAAAAGAACTTTAGAAAATCCTTTATTAGTTTTAGAAGATATTAAAGGATTCGAAAACATTTTAAAACTCTCTAAAAACACCAATGTAAAAAAAGTGTATTTTTCTTCCTCTTCAGAGGTCTACGGAGAGCCTTTTGAAATTCCACAAAATGAACATACTACACCTTTAAACTCTAAATTACCATATGCTATTGTAAAAAATGTAGGAGAATCTTATTTAAGATCTTATCAACAAGAATATGGGTTGTCATACTCTATATTCAGATTTTTTAATACATACGGACCCAACCAAAGCGAAGATTTTGTTGTACCTAAATTTTTGAAACTAGCTCAAAAAAATGAAGATATTTTAATTTACGGTAATGGTTTACAGACAAGAACCTTTTGTTATATTGATGACAATATTGATACCATCATTAAAATTCACAAAGAAGGTTTATTGGAAAACGATGTAATAAATATAGGAAATGATAAAGAAATTACTGTTTTAGATTTGGCCAAAATGATTATTAGTATAACAAATTCTAAATCTAATATTGTTCATTTACCAGCTTTAAAAGAAGGAGACATGTTAAGAAGATGTCCAGATATATCAAAAATGAAGTTAATTCTTAACAGAGATTTAATTCCTGTAGAAAATGGTATTAAAAGCTTAATTAGTTATTATGAGAGTAGGAATTAATCCTGAGAAAAAAAATAAAGACATTAAAATTGATGCTTACCACAGAGTAATTATTCCTGTTTATATACCTAATTTTGAAGGTTATTTTTCAGATTTATTAGAAGTTTTTAAGTTATGTTTAGAATCTTTACTAAAAACAATTCACAACAAAACAAGGATAACAATTTTTAATAATAATTGTCATCCAGCTGTTAAAGAATACATAGATCTAAAATATGCCGAATCACATTTGATAGATCAAGTATTTCACTCAAAAGAAAATTTAGGTAAAGTAAACGCCATTTTAGCATCTTCTAAAGGTAATTTAGAACCACTTATTACAATAACAGATGCAGACGTATTATTTAAAAAAGATTGGCAAAAAGCTGTAGAAAGTACTTTTAAGGGTTTTCCAAAGGCAGGAATTGTAAGTCCGGTACCTTCTCCTTTAGCATATAATAATTTGACAGCTAATAATTGGATTTTTGCGTTTTTAAAAGGAAAGTTATTTTTTGAAGATGTTATAGATAAACTTGCTTTAGAAAGATTTGATGCTAGCCTTGGTAACGATAAAAGAATGTACAAAGGTGTTCATTTAGAAAAATTTTTGATTTTAAAAAACAAAATAAATAACGCAGAAGCAGTAATGGGCTGTGGTCATTTTGTTGCTACATTAAGAAGAGAGGTTTTTGATAAAGGAACTAATCAACCTGCATTTATAAAAGTAAGTAATGGGGTTGAAACAAAATTTATAGACTTTCCTAATGAAGATCTTGGTTTTCTTAGATTAGCAACTAAAGAAAATTATGCTTATCACATGGGTAATACAACAGAAGAGTGGATGTATAAAGAGTTTGATATGCTACCAGATACTATAGATAAAACGCCAAATGAATTCGAAAGTCTGTTTTATTTTAATAAAAATAGTTTTTTAAATATATATTTAGGTAGGATTTTATCTAAACTTATAAGTAGAAAAAAAATAAGAAAGATTTACTTTAAAAAATTAGGAATGATAAGTAATTATTAGTTTTTATTAACCTACTATTTTAAGATTATTTTTAATTTAAAATATCAGTTAGCATATCCAAAATCTACTTTTAGATATTTAAATTGACTGAGTTTAATTAAAATGTACAATAGATTAATAATTATTAAAAAGTATTAGTTTTATTATTTAAATAAAGATTAATGAAAATTGCCAATGTATTAGTTGCAGAACAAAGTATACCAAACTCTAAAAATGGTTCTTGGACTCAGCGTTTAGAGTATTTTCTTAAAACTGATATAAATAATATTAATTATGTTATTTGTGGTAAATCTAAAACAAAAATTAATTCTTCAACAGAATTTTATTACTTAAATAATAAGAAATCTAGAATAGTAAATAAGTTTTTTCCAAAGAAAAGGTATGCCAACTATTTATTAAAAATAAATACTCTTTTAAAAAATTACGACCATATAGTACTTTGCGTAGTAGACAATATCAAACTATTAAATGCTATAAGTGATTTTGTTGATAAAAAAAGATTAACAGATAAAATAACTATTCTATTTTATAATTGCGGTTACTCTTATTTTTTGAATCAAAAAGAACATACTAAGTTTAGTAAAAATATAGATGAGTTTATTTTTTTGACAAAATCGGCTTATTTATATAATTTAAAAATGTATAGCGAGTTTACTCCTGAGGTTTCTATAATTAATAACCCTATAAATAAAGAAATATTTAATTCTGAAGAAATTAGCACTTTAGATAATGAAATATCTAAAAAATACAATTTAAAAGATAAGAAAATTTATTTATGGCTTTCTCATGATCGTAAAAAGAAAGGGATGTCTTTAATTTTAAATGCATGGAAATCTTGGGAAAACAAAGATGATAACTCTGTATTGTTAATTGTAGGAGCTAAAAGAAATATAACCATTAAAAATGTTTTTTTTATTGGAGAGGTTAGCAGTAAAAGCGTTATCAAATATTATAAACTAGCACACGTTTTTTTATTTCCAACTTTATGGAAAGAAGGTTTTGGTTTGAGTTTGTCTCAAGCAATATGTGCTGGTTGCTTTTCTATAGCTGCAAATAATGGTGGAGTTAGTGATTTCTTTAAAGAAAAACATGGAATTTTAATAAATGAACCCAATATTGTAGAGAATTGGGTAACTGCTATGAAAATAGCTTCAGAACAGATAGACAAAGGTTGGAAGCCAGAAAAAAACAATGACGAAATACTATCTTTTGATGAATGGTCAGATAAATTCTCTCATATTTTTACTAAATGGCAAAAAAGAATAAAAATATAACTGAATGTGTGCTATAAGTGGTATTATTAATTGGGAAGGAATTCAGCCAAACCATATAAAAAAAATAGAAAAATCTTTAGAAAAGATGTATTATAGAGGTCCAGACTTTTCTAATATAGAAACTAAACAATTTTCTGCTTTAGGACACAATAGGTTATCTATAATCGATTTAAACCCTAGATCTAATCAACCAATGAAAACAGAAGATAATAGATATTCTATTGTTTTTAACGGCGAAATTTATAACTATAAAGAACTAAAACAAGAGCTAATTAGCCTTGGAATTTCTTTTTTTAGTGAGTCTGATACAGAGGTTTTACTAAAAGGATATGTAATTTTTCGAAAAGAAATTTTAAAAAAAATTAGAGGAATGTTTTCTTTTGTAATTTGGGATAATATTAATCAAGAAATTTTTGCAGCTAGAGATCGTTTTGGAGAAAAGCCTTTCTATTATAGCTATGATAATAACGAGTTTTGCTTTGCCTCAAACTTGTCTGGAATTACAGAACTTTTTTCAAAAAAGTTAGAAATTAATAAAGACGCTATATACCAACTACTAAATCAACAATATATAGATGTTAATACATGCATTTATAAAGGCATAAAAAAAATTCTACCAGGTAACTACCTACACATATCTAAAGGTAATTTTCTTATGGAAGAATTTTGGAGTTTAGATTATAATAAAAAAATTACCTCAGATTTTAAAACTACAAAAAATAAAGTCCATAATATTTTAAAAAACTCAATAAGCGAACAGCTAGAAGCAGATGTGCCAGTTGGCGTCTTTTTGAGTGGAGGAGTAGATTCTTCTTTAGTAACTTCTATAGCAAGTAAACAAAAAAAAGATATTACAGCTTTAACAATTTCTACTCCAGATGATGTTAAAAATGATGAATCTAAAGCAGCTTCTTTTGTTGCCAAAAAACTAAATATAAATCATAAGATTATTAAGTTAGACAACAATTGTGTAAATGAATTACCATTTGTTTTAAAAAATATAGAACCTCTAGCAGACGCATCTCTTATTCCTAGTGTTGCAATTACTAAAGAAGCAAAAAAAGAATTTACTGTAATGTTGAGTGGAGATGGAGGGGACGAAGTCTTTGGAGGATACGCTTTGCCTCTAAAGTATAAGAAGTATCCCTTTAAAGGAAATTTGATTACTTCTGCCATAATAGAAGGTTTACTTAATAAGGCAGACACTCCTTTTTTTGGACACTTTTATGATAAACTAAACACCCAAAGAATTTTTAATTGGGGAGGATTGTCTTCATTTTATAACAATACATCACTTTCAAAAAAACTAAAAAAAGAATTAATAAAGGATTATAATAACAAAAAATTATCTTCTAATTATAAATATTTTAAACAATCTTTAGATTATATTACAAATAACGAAGATTCTCTTTTATATGTAGGTGTAAAATCTAAACTAGTAGACGATTTTTTATTGAAATTAGATAGTGCTAGCATGTATAATTCTATAGAATCTAGAGCTCCCTTATTAGATCATAGACTAATAGACTTTACGTCCAAACTATCGATAAATCAATTATCTCCAAATACAATTGACAAACAAATCTTAAAAGAAATTGGAACTGAATACTTAGATGAAGAATTCTTTAAAATTCCTAAAAAAGGATTTTCAATTCCTTATTACAGCTATCTTAAAAATAGTTGGGGAGATATTTTGTTAGGTTTTACAAAAGAAGGAGTTTCTAGTGATTTAGGTATTTTAAATCCTAAAGCAGTAGAAAAGTTACTAAATTTATACATAAGAAAACCATCTTATAGAATTGGTAAAATTTTATATAGTATTTTAGTTTTAGAAGTTTGGCTTAGAGTTTTTCATTTAAAGCAAAATCCAAGCAAAATCAATTTAATTTACAATTAAACACTTTATTAGTGATAAATAATTTTATAGAAATACAAGGACGAAAAATTGGTAAAGATTACCCACCATTTGTTATTGCAGAAATAGGTATAAACCACGAAGG
>CAYPHE010000057.1:8709-11968 GCA_964410075.1 uncultured Polaribacter sp. | reverse complement strand
ACTGCAGCAGAAGAAGCAACTTATTTAGCTAATATTTGTAGTAAAGTTACTATGTTAGTGCGTAAAGATTTTATGAGAGCTTCTAAAGCGATGCAACATAGAGTTAATAAAACTGAAAATATAGAAGTATTGTATAATACAGAAATAGAAAAAGTTTTAGGAGATAACGTAGTAGAAGGAGTAACAATAATTAATAATAAAACCAAAGAAACTAAAGAAATAGCTGTTACAGGTGTTTTTATAGCTATTGGTCATAAACCAAATTCAGACTTGTTTAAAGGTGTTTTAGATATGGATGAAACAGGTTATTTAATTACAGAAGGTAAATCTTCAAAGACTAATTTACCAGGTGTTTTTGCTGCTGGAGATATTCAAGATAAAGAATACAGGCAAGCGGTTACCGCTGCAGGATCTGGATGTATGGCTGCATTGGATGCAGAACGTTATTTGGGTGCCTTAGAGTAGGAATTTATACAACCTAATATAATTTTAAAAAGCTGAAAACAAATATTGTTTTCAGCTTTTTTTATAGTGAGTTTACGAATCTTCATTTTGTGTAATAATAGCTTTGTTCGGCGTGATTCTAAATTTATTTCGGAATTTTAGAACACTAGTAAACGATAATTACAATTTATTACAAATTACAGGTATCTATCATGAATTTTAAAGACCTAATTCTTTACGCAGTTTTAAGCCGTTTTCTCCTTTTTCGTTCCAATAAGGAGATAAAATTGTTTTTATCTTTTTTGCTGAAGTTGTAAAATCTTTTCCATTTTTAGTAATGGTTTCTTCCCAACTTTCTATAGTAAAAGGAAATTCTTTATTAAGTGCAATACTAAGTGTTCTATTTAATTTAGGGTAATTAATTTTAAAGTTTAAAAGCCCCTCACTTTCGGTTAAACTGACTGTTGCAGTATAACTTTTAATTTCTTTATGATTTAAAGCTAAATATTCAAAAGCAGGTATTATAGGATAATTACCAGTTTTAATTTTTTTAGGATTTATTCTTAGTTGATTCCAAAAATCATTTTCTAAAACAGCTTTTTCTAAGCTTATTTTTTTATCTGTATTGCTTTCAAAATAAGAATAAAAGTTAATATCGTAATTGGTTCTATTGTTCATTTGAACATAAGTATTACCACACCATTCTTGGCTACTAAACGAAATTTTTATAGCATTTTCATTTGGTTGAATAGGCGTAAAAGTACTTGTCATTAAAGAGTATGGGTAAATTCCGGTTACAAACTTTTTTGTAGCATTTAACTTTAAAACAGGAATATTGTTTTTATTTTGATAATCTGCTTTCACCTGTTTTTCAGGAAGAAAATCTTCTGTAACAAAAATAGTTGCAGCAGTTCCTTTTCGGATTTCTCCATACCTGTTTTGCAACAGTTCGTAAGAGGTTACTTCTGCTTTCCCCTGATACCAGTAGCTTCCAAATTTTGGGTGTTTTTGAGTGTTTTCTTTAGTTACCGATTTAGTTTCCGTTGAGTTATTTGAGCAAAATAAAAGTAAAAAGCTAAATAAAGAGAAAAAATAAGTTTTCATATGTTATATTTTTCTCGAATTTACAACTTATTCAATTTCTATAAAATGAATTAACAGGAGTTTAAGAATTAACAACTTTAAGGTTTTAATTAATATCGAATTAATTTTTACGCCAAAAGAATGGAGAAAATAAAATTAAAACGGTAAATAATTCTAATCTGCCAATAAGCATTAAAAAAGAACAAAACCACTTTGCAGATACAGTTAAGTGAGAAAAATTGTCTACAGGACTAACCGTACCAATTGCAGGACCAATATTACCTAAAGAAGAAGCGGCAGCTCCTAAAGCAGACAAAAAATCTAAACCAAATAATGTTAAAATAACAGATGAGGTTACAAAAATAAGCATGTAAATAATAAAAAAAGAAATAATATTAAATACAATATTTTGATTTACGGCTTTGCCATCAAAACGAACAGGAATAATTGCATTTGGGTGTAATGCTTTTTTAAATTCTAAAAAACTGTTTTTTAGCATTACAATGTGTCTTACTACTTTTACGCCTCCACTTGTAGAACCTGCAGAGCCTCCTGTAAAAAATAAAGCAAAGAAAATTCCTGTTGCAAAGTAATTCCACATGGTAAAATCTGCCGAAACAAAACCAGTTGTGGTTACAACAGAAGTAACCATGAATAAAGAGTGTCTTACAATGCTTTCAAACTTGCCTAAGACTCTAGGATGTGCTACAGATGTTAGTAAGTTTACATCTTGAAAAAAGTAAGCAATAATTATTATAATACTTGCAACACCTAAAATTCCAAAAAAGTAATATTTGAATTCTTCACTTTGAAAGACCTTTCTTACTTTTCCTTTTAATGCAAAATAGGTTAGTACAAAGTTTGTTCCTGCAATTAACATAAATATTGTAATAATATATTGCACTATTGGTAAATGATTATAATGTGCAACACTTGCATTTTTTGTAGAAAATCCACCAGTACTCATTGTTGCCATTGCATGGTTAATTGCATCAAACCAAGTCATACCTGCTAGTTTTAACAATAAGAACTGAACCAATGTTAACGAAACATAAATCAAATACAAACGTTTTGCTGTATCTGTAATTCTTGGGTGTAATTTATCTGCAGAAGGTCCTGGAGCTTCTGCCATAAACAATTGCATACCTCCAATACCTAATAGAGGTAGAATAGCAATGGTTAGTACTATAATTCCCATTCCACCAATCCAATGGGTTGCACTCCGCCAGAATAATATTCCTTTTGGCATGGCTTCAATATCGGTTAAGATAGAAGAACCTGTTGTAGAATACCCTGATATTGTTTCGAAAAAAGCATCAGTAACATTAGGAATTGCTCCAGAAAACAAATAAGGTAACATTCCTGTAAAAGAAAGGATTAACCAACCTAAGGTTACAATTAAATACCCTTCTTTTTTTTGAATATTGGTGTGTTTAGGTTTGTTTACAAAGTACAGTAGTAGACCAATAACAATAGTTACAACCCCAGCTTTTAAAATACCCCATTTTGCATGTTCGTTATGATATACGCTAAATGGGTAAGCGATAAACATAAATAACCCGTTAAGTGTGGCTGTTATGCCTAAAAAACGGTAGATTATTTTTAAGTTTAACGATTTCATTAATTATTTAAATAGGCTTTCTACAATACTTATTGCTTCTGGAAGACAGAAAACAATTACTTTATCGCCAACTTGTATTTGCTCATTACCTCTAGCCATAATAGCTTTTTC
>CAYPHE010000057.1:0-8609 GCA_964410075.1 uncultured Polaribacter sp. | reverse complement strand
TTACTTTATCGCCAACTTGTATTTGCTCATTACCTCTAGCCATAATAGCTTTTTCGCCTCTAATAATTCCACCAAAAACGGCTTCTCTAGGAAAACGCAAATCTCTAATTCTTTCTTCGGTTACTTTTGAGTTTTCATTAACTTCAAATTCAAAAACTTCTGCATCTATATTGTGTAGATTGGCTAAAGCTAAAATTTCTCCTTTTCTAATATGTCTAAAAATATTACTAGCTGCAATTAATTTTTTATTAATTAAAGACTGTATTCCAATGGTTTGAGAAATATCGATATAATCCATATTTTCTACCAAAGCCACCGTTTTCTTTACCCCTTTTGATTTTGCAACCAGACAAGACATAATATTTGTTTCGGAGTTGTTGGTAACCGCTACAAAGGCATCAGTTTCTCTAATGTTTTCTTCTTCAAGTAGTTCTAAATCTCTTCCGTCTCCATGAATTACCAAAGTATTTTCCAATTCTTCAGCTAACATTTCAGCTTTTTCTCTTTTCTTTTCAATTAGCTTTACTCGAAAATTTTCTTTACAGAGATTTCTGGCGGTTTTTTCCCCAATACTACTTCCGCCTAAAATCATAACATTTTTAATATTAAACTGCTCTTTACCGATTATTGGATACAAATCTTGCATGGTGTAATTCGGTACACAAAAATAGACTTGATCATCAATTTCATAAACCGTATCTCCTCTAGGAATAATAGTTTGCGCAGTATTTTCTCTTTTTATAGCAATGGTTGTAAAATCTACATTTGGAAATTTCTGCTTGGCTTCTCTAACCGATAAATCTACAATTGGAGACTTGTAGGTTAAAACCGTTCCCATAACATTAAATACTCCACTTTCAAATGAAACAGTGTCGTTAAAAGAAGATTGATTAAGCAGCATTTTAATTTCATTAGCTGCCAATTCTTGTGGAGAAATCATAAAATCTAAACCGAATTTCGTAAAATCCAATTCGCAATCATTCAAAAACTCTGGATTATCAATTCTTGCAATGGTTTTTTTTGCACCGAGAGATTTTCCAATAACAGAAATTGTAAAATTAGTGTTTTGGCTATCTGTAACGGCTATTAATAGATCTGCGCTTTCAATGCCAATTTCTTTTAAAAGCTTAATAGAAGTTGCATCTCCTTTTTGAGTAATAACATCTAAATGATTGTTGATGTATTCTAGTTTATCACCATCAAAATCAATAATATACGTGTCTTGAGCTTCGTAAGAAAGTAGCTTAGCTAAATGAAAACCAACATCTCCTGCACCAGCAATAATAATTTTCATAAATTAAAAAATAGAGTACAAAGATATAAAGAGTTTGCCTAGTAAACGAAATAAATGAGTAAAGGACACTTAAAATTAGTAATTTGCAATAAAAAAAGAGCTTATTAAATTTTTAAATTTATATGAAAAAGACAAAAAACTTAACCATAAAATCTTGGGCTTTAGATGATAGACCAAGAGAAAAACTACTATCTAAAGGAAAAAACGCATTGTCTGATGCAGAACTAGTTGCCATTTTAATTGGTTCTGGAAATAAAAACGAAAGTGCAGTAGATTTATCTAAACGAATTTTACAATCTGTAAATGGGAGTATTAACGAACTTTCTAAATTATCTGTAGAAAAACTGTGCGAGTTTAATGGTATTGGAGAAGCAAAAGCAATTACAATTATTACCGCTTTAGAATTGGCAAAAAGAAAACAGCTAGAAGCATCGTTAATTAAACCAAAAATTAATTCTAGCAAATCTGTTTTTAATCTAATGCAACCCATTATTGGAGATCTACCTCATGAGGAATTTTGGGTATTGTATGTTAATAATTCTAACACAGTTTTGGCTAAGAGTCAAATAAGTAAAGGAGGATTAACAGCAACTGTGGTTGATGTTCGTTTGATACTAAAAAAAGCCATAGAATTAGCAAGTGTAGGTTTAGTTGTGTGTCATAATCACCCTTCAGGGAAACTTACACCAAGCGAAGCAGACAAGCAACTGACTCAGAAATTAAAAAATGCTTCTGCAACTTTAGATATAAAATTACTAGATCATTTAATAATTACTGAAAAAGATTATTTTAGCTTTGCAGATGAAGGGATACTTTAATTTAAAAGTTTCAAGTTGTAAAGTTGATAATTTTATTTATTTGAATATTTTTTAACCAACAACCAACCAATAACAGATAATTGATTCTAATTTACACACATAAAATAACGCCAAGATTAAAGTATATTTTTAAACATATTTTTACGAGAACGTTATTAATTCCTGTTGGTTTTACAACTAAAGTTGAAGAATTTGTGGCACACAGTGGCTTAAAAATGTCTTATACAAAAACAGCTTTAGGCAATGAGTTTTTTGTGAAATGTGCTGATTTGTTGTTTGAGCAAGGAGTAAATGATATAGAGATCAATATTCAAAAATGGGAGGAAACACCGTGTTTTTTTAAGTCAAGTGCAAAAGCCTCTATTCCTTTTGATATTTTTTCAGCAAGTTTCTACTTAATTAGCCGTTACGAAGAGTATTTACCTCATGTTAAAGACAAACATGAGCGTTTTGCAGCCGAAGAAAGCTTAGCTTATAAAAACGGCTTTTTAGAAAAGCCAGTTATAGATATTTGGGCCTATAAATTATTAGAAGTATTACAAGAAAAATTTCCAGATTTCGAATATAAGAAAAGGCAATATGAGTTTATTTCTACAATTGATGTAGATAATGCTTACGCATATAAACACAAAAGCTTTATAAGAACAATTGGAGGTTTTTGTAATGATTTTTTCAGGTTGAAGTTATTACAAGTGTTTAAAAGATTTGTGGTACTTTCTAATATAAAAAAGGATCCTTTTAACACATTTGATGAAATTATAGAGATACAAAAGAAGTATAATATTAAAACTATATTTTTCTTTTTAGTAAGCAATTACACTACTTTCGATACCAATACTTCTGCATCTAACAGAAAGTTTCGTCTACTTATAAAAGATATGGTAGATTATGCAGATGTAGGTTTGCACCCTTCTTATTTTTCTATGAAAAATGCAACAACTTTAAAGAAAGAAAAAAAACGTTTAGAAGAAATAATTAATTATCCGATACAGTCTTCTAGGCAACATTATTTACGTTTTAATTTACCAGAAACCTATCAAAATTTAATTGATTTAGAAATTACAGAAGATCATTCTATGGGCTACGCAAGTGCAGTTGGTTTTAGGGCTAGTACATGTACACCATTTTATTTTTACGATTTAGATTTTGAAATTCAAACACCATTAAAAATATATCCATTTGCTTTAATGGATACAACTTTAAATGACTATTTAAACCTTACAGCAAAACAATCTCTAGGGAAAATAAGAGAATTAAAAAACGAGATAAAAGCAGTAAACGGAACAATGATTATACTTTTTCATAACGAAACGCTAAGCGATTATTTACGTTGGAAAGGATGGAAACGTTTGTATGAGTCTGCTATAAAAATTGCACTTTCTTAAATGAAAATCAACTACATAAAAAGAAAAGATTTAGACATTGAAAAGTATGATGCTTGTATTGAAAATTCAAGTCAATCGAGAGTGTATGCCTTTTCTTGGTATTTAGATATTGTTGCAGATAAATGGGATGCTTTGGTTTTAGAAGATTACAAAGCAGTAATGCCTATTCCTTGGAAAAGAAAATTTGGTTTAAAATATGTAGTGCAACCCTATTTTTGCCAACAGTTGGGTGTTTTTTCTAAAGATGAATTTAGTTTAAAAAAAGAGCTTTTATTTCTAAAAAAAGTAAAACAAAAGTTTTTAAAAATTAGTTATTCTTTTAACTCATATAACTTTATTGATATTGGAAATACTAAAAGAATAAATTATCTATTGTCTTTAGATAAAGATTATGAAAGCTTATTTAAAGGTTTTAATAAAGGTAGAAAACATGCTGTAAAAAAGGGAATTAAAAATAAGTTATTTGTTGATAAGGTTTCTTTGGAGAATTTATTAGATATTCAAAGTCAGAATTATGTTTATGCAGGTTTTAATTCTAGTATTTTAGAAAGAATTATAGAAAAATCTCTAAAAAATAAAACTGGTTTTTTACAAGGAGTTTTTTTTGAGGATGAGCTTTTGGGAGGCACATTCTTTATAAAAACTGAAAAAGCAATTTATTATCTTTTTTCAACTTTTTCAGCCAAAGGAAAAAAATTACAAGCACCAAGTTTTATGATAAATTACATTTTAGAAAAGTACTCTAATTCCGATTTGATTTTTGACTTTGAAGGTGGTAATTTACCTAATATTGCTACTTTTTTTAAAAGTTTTGGGACTAAAAAAGAGTTTTTTTTTCAATTAAAAAGATTTTAAATTTTCTAAGATTAAATAATATCTATTAGTTTTTTATTCGGTTATATTTTATCACTATTTTGCAGTTTAGTATTTTCTTTAAGATTACATGTCTAAACTAAACGTTTTATTTTTAAATTCCTGGTATCCAAACGCAGTATACCCTTTTAATGGTAATTTTATCCAACAACATGCGAGAGCAATATCCCACTATTGTAATGTGGGGTGTTTAAATATTGAAGCTAAGGAACAAAAAAAAAATATTGAAGTTTCGAAAAAATACAACAATGGTGTTTTAGAAGTTATTGTTTATACTAAGAAAACAAAAGGAGTATTAAGTTTTCCTAAAAAAATGCTTCTTAAAATAGACGCTTACAAAAAGGGGTATGAACTGATAATTTCAGAGCTAGGTAAAATAGATATTATTCATCTAAATGTAGTTTTAACCGCAGGAGTTTATGCTTTACATCTAAAAAGAAAATATAATGTTCCGTTTGTAATTACTGAACATAGCACTAGATATTTACCCATAAGAAAAGACGGACATAATTTTATTGAAAAAAAAATACTAAGAAAAGTAACTAAAAAAGCATCTAAAATATGTCCTGTTTCTAAAGATCTACAAGATGCTATGTTACGATCGGGTTATAAAGGAGATTATCAGGTTATCCCCAATGTAGTCAATACAAAATACTTTAAATTCAATAAGGTTAAAGAATCCGATTTTACTAAAATATTACATGTGTCTTCCTTAAAAAAAGAACATAAAAATTGGGAAGGAATTCTAAATGTAGTCAAAGAGCTATCTTTAGAAAGAAATGATTTTTCTTTAACTATTGTTTCTGACGGAGATTTGGAACCTGTAAAAAAGTATGCACAAAAATTAAAAATTGATAGTGACTTTTTAGAAATAGTAGGGGAGAAAACAACACCAGAAATAGGTGAAATTATGCAACAACATGACGTGTTTTTATTGTTTAGTAATTTTGAGAATTTACCTTGCGTTATTTCAGAAGCCCTAGTTTCTGGAATGCCTGTTATTTCTTCTGATGTAGGTGGTATTAAAGAAATGGTAAACAAAAAAAACGGTATTTTAGTAGAAGCAGGTAATGAAAAAGAATTATTAAATACGTTGAACACTTTTTTTGATTCTAAGAGAAAGTATAATAGACACAATATAGCAAAAGAAGCAGAGTTAGTGTATAGTTATACAGCTGTTGCCAAGAAGTTTATGTCTATTTATAACGAAGTTTTAAAAGAATAATGTACGGTTTTACAATTATACAGAGAAAGAATATTCAAAAGGAAAAACTTCCCAATACAAGAAAGAGTATTTCTTTTATTGGGGCTAATGATGTAGAAATGTTCTTTGGATATGATTACTTTGATAAATTTATAAAGGATAAAATTTTTGAAGAAAACAACGAATTTATTATTGGTATTGATGGTGTGGTTTTAAACCTACAACAGTTAAAGAATGAATATGGATTTTCCGATTATTTAAGTTTAATAAGTAGTCTATTTAAAAGGAAAAAGGTAGATTTTTTTTCACTATTAAAAGGAGAATTTAATGGATTTATTTTCGATAAACTCAACGAAAAACTGTTTTTCTTCAACAATAAAACAGGAACAAAACAAATATTTTATAGCTCTTTTAACAATCAGACAATCATTTCTCAGTCCTTAGAAATAATTATTAAGTTTAAAGAAAAAAATAATATTAACAGTCAATTGAATCTTCAATCGGTTTACGATATGCTTACGTTTGGAGCAACTATTGAAAATGCTACTTTGGTAAACGAGGTGTACAGAATTCAAGCAGGTAAATTTATTGAGCTTAAAGACTTGTTAATAATAGAAAAAGAGTATCATTCTTATAATGAGGTTGAAGAGAATAGTTCTTCAAAGAAACAATTGTTGCAAACACTTGAGAATTACTTTATAAATGCTCTTCAATTAGAATATAAAAAGGATATCGAATACAATTACTCTCATTTTGCTTTATTAAGTGGAGGACTAGATTCTAGAATGAATGTAGTATTAGCTAATAAACTAGGCTATAAAAACGAAACGCTTTGTTTTTCTGTTCCAAAATATGCAGATGATAAAATCTCTGAACAAATTTCAAAAAATTACAATTTAAAACATCATTTCATTTCTTTAGACCATGGCAGCTATATGACTGAATTAGATGAAAATTTTGCAATAAATAATGGGATCTGTTTTTTTACAAGTTCTGCTCACTATAACTATGCTTTAAAGAAATTAAATATCAATAATTTTGGATTGGTGCATACAGGGCAAATTGGAGATGGAATTTTAGGAAGCTTACTTTCAAAAGGTAACAACTATTGTTCAAAAAAAATTTCTAGTTTATTCCTAAACAAATTGCGCATAAACGATAATTACCTAGCCAACTATAAAAATGAAGAAGTTTTTAAGTTGTATCAAAATGTCTTTAATAGAACGCATACAGGGTCTTTCACTACAGAGTCTCATCAAACCTATTTAACTTCTCCTTTTTTGGATGATGATGTAATAACGACTTGTTTATCAATTCCTAAAAAATTAAAAATTAATCAAAATATATATTTAGAATGGATAGCTAAGTTTCATCCAGAAGTTACTAAGTTTGTTTGGGAACGAACAGGATTTAAACCAAATAGAAAGTGGAAAACAAAATTAAGTAGGTATACGAACAGAATTAAAAACGACTTCTATAAGATTAAAAAAGAAACCTATAGGATGTCTATGGCTCCAGAAGATTATTGGTTAAAAAACAATAATAAAGTCGCAACGTTTTTTAATAGCTTTCAACAAGAAAATTTAGAACTTTTAAAAGATAATAAAGAACTTTATTCAGATATAAAAACTTATTATATAACAGGAGGTTCTGTAGAAAAAGCAATAGTTTTAACAATTTTAAAAGCAGTAAAAAATTATAATTTAAAAATATGAGTTTTACTGTTTTTTATAAAAATTTTATCGCTCGAAAAGGAATTTTTGTAGGAGTATCATCCTTAATAGAAAAGGTTGGTGGGTTTTGTTTGATATTTATCGCTACAAAAATATTGAGTAAAAGCGAATTTGGATTTATTACCTACGCAAACACAACCCTCGTTTTTTTAATTCCATTTGTAGGTTTTGGTATTCATCAAGGATTAATAAGATACGGAGCTATTACAGATTCACAGAAAGAAAAAAAGGAATTGTTTCTTTTTAGTTTTAAAAAGGGACTAGTTTATTCTTTATTTTTAATGCTAATAGTTGTTTTACTAGTCCCGTTTATAGCAATAAATTTAAAAGAAGCTTCAATATATATTTATATTTTAAGTTTTCAATTAATAGGTCTTTTTGTATTCGAAATGCTTCGAATTTATACAAGATTGATTCATCTAAATAGATTGTATGCTCAGATTACAAATGTTAAAACAATAAGTCTTGTAATTCTATCTTTATTGCTAACAATAAATTTCAATAGCATTGGTTATGCTATTTCACTCGCTGCTGTTCCTTTTCTTGTGGCTTTGGTATATTTAAAAAAATTAAAATTATTACAGTTATTTAATAGTTATAAACCCATAATAGACTTCAAAAGTTTTTTTTTATATGGTTTTTATACTTCAATTAGCGGAGTACTATCACAATTATTGTATGCAGTAGATATCATTTTGTTAGGAAATATTTTAATAGACGAATCTGCAGTCGCTTTGTATAAGATTTCTAATATTTTTCCTTTTAGTTTACTTATCCTGCCATTAATTTTTATGAATACAGATTTTGTAAAAATTGCCAACAAATCTACTACGGATAAAAACTATGTAAAGATTTACTATTTAAACTATTTAAAACTTTTTTTACTAATTGGTTTAGGTGTATTTTTTACATTTTATTTTTTTTCAGATAAACTGTTATCTTTTTTTGGAAAAGAATATGAAGATAGCTCATTAATGACCATTTTTTCTATTGGGGTTATTGGTGCTTTATTATTAAGAATTCCTCTAGGAAATATTTTATCAGCTGTAGGTATGGTTAAAATTAATGCAATAAATTCTTTAATAATCTTATTATTAAATTTAATATTTAGTTACATTTTTATTCAAGATAGAGGAACACAAGGAGCTGCTATAGTAACTGCCTGTTTAATGTGGTTTTCAGGTTTTTTATCTTTAATTTATTTTATTTGGTTCCTTAAAAAAGAAAAATGACAACTATAAAACACCTCTTTTTCGATTTAGATCATACGCTTTGGGATTTTGAAAAAAACTCAGCATTAAC
>CAYPHE010000056.1:0-11999 GCA_964410075.1 uncultured Polaribacter sp. | reverse complement strand
ATGATACTTTTAGACGGTAAAAAAACATCATCAGATATAAAAGATGAAATAGCAATAGAAGTTGCTCAATTAAAAAAAGACGGTAAAAAGACACCTCATTTAGCAGCAGTTATTGTTGGTAATAATGGTGCAAGTTTAACTTATGTAAATGCAAAAGTAAAAGCTTGTGAAAAAGTAGGTTTTGAATCTACATTAATTAAATTATCTGAAGATATAACTGAAAAAGGCTTATTAGATGAAATCGAAAAGCTAAATAATAACAGCGATATTGATGGTTTTATCGTTCAACTTCCTTTACCAAAGCACATAGATGAGCAAAAGGTAATTATGGCTGTTCATCCAGATAAAGATGTAGACGGTTTTCATCCAACAAATGTTGGAAAACTAGCTTTAAACCTACCAACTTTTATTTCTGCAACGCCATACGGTATTTTAGAATTGCTAGAAAGGTATAATGTAGAAACTTCTGGTAAACATGTTGTAGTTTTGGGTAGAAGCCATATTGTAGGTAGCCCAATGAGTATTTTACTTTCTCAAAAACGTAAAGTAGGAAATGCAACTGTAACTTTAACGCATAGTAGAACTAAAAACCTTAAAGAAATAACGCTTCAAGCAGATATTATAGTTGCTGCAATAGGGATTCCAGAATTTTTAAAGGCAGATATGATTAAAGAAGACGTAACAGTTATTGATGTTGGAATTACAAGACTGGAAGACACTACTAAAAAAAGTGGATTCCGATTGGTTGGAGATGTTGCTTTTGATGAGGTATCTAAAAAATGTGAATACATTACACCAGTTCCTGGAGGTGTAGGACCAATGACTATTGCAATGCTTATGAAAAATACATTGTTAGCTTGTAAACGAAAAGATTAGTAATTATGTTTAAGACTCAGTTTATCAATACAGTTTCAGAGTATTTTCAAATTTTTATTGGGGTTGTATTGACAAGTTTGGGTTTAAAAGCTTTTTTACTACCTAACGGTTTTTTAGATGGAGGAGTAACTGGTATTGCTCTATTAATAAGAACACAAGTAGACATAAACATGTCTTATTTGCTTGTTGTTTTTAGTATTCCTTTTTTAATTTTAGGTTATTTTACAGTAGCAAAACGCATTGTAATAAAGTCTATTGTTAGTATTTTGGGAGTAGCCTTATTTATTCATTTTGAAAATTTTCAAACCATAACTAACGATAAGCTACTCATCTCTATTTTTGGAGGTCTTTTAGTAGGTTCGGGAATTGGAATAGCAATTAGAAATGGTTCTGTTTTAGACGGTTCTGAAATTCTTGGTATTTATTTAAACGATAAGTTCGGATTAAGTATTGGAAAGATAGTAATGATTTTTAATATACTATTATTTACAGCTACAGCTTTTGTAGAAAGCATAGAAATTGCACTCTATTCTATACTTACCTATATTATTGCAGCAAAAGTAACAGATACTGTTATTGAAGGTTTCGAAGATTTTATTGGTGTTACAATTGTATCTAAAGAAAATGCTATTATTAAAAAAGCAATTTTAGAAGATTTAGGTGTTGGATTAACAATTTATAAAGGATCTTCTGGTTATGGTAACGAGGGAAAACATGAAGATTTTGATATCATTCACTCAATTGTCAATCGGATAGACATTAAAAAAATGTATAAAATTGTAGAAGGGATAGACAAAAATGCTTTTATCATAGAATTTGATGTGAATACTGTAAAAGGTGGTGTTCTAAGACATTACATTAATAAACGAAAGAATCAAAATTCTCTAAATTAAAAGAAGAAAATTAAAATAATTTATTTTTGTTTAATAATAAATTGTTTAAAATAATTGTTAATTGAAAAAGAACAATAAGACTCATTTTTTATATATTTTAATATTTCTTTTTGTTGTTAAACAAACATTTTCTCAACAAAAAATTGACTCTAAGGTTTATGATATTGAAACTAAAAAACCTGTTTCAGATGTCGCAATTCAGATAGAAAACACAAATAAATGGTTTGTAACAGATGCTAATGGAACTTTTAAAATAGAAGATTTAGAAAAACATAGCTTTTTAATTTTTTCTAAAATAGGGTACAAAAAATTAAAAATTGCTTTAAAGGATATTGAAGAGAGAATTTATTTGATACCTAAAGTTAGTAGACTTAAAGAGGTTAAAATTTTAAGTAGAACTTTTTCTAGTAGTCAACTAAAAAAAGTAGTTTCAGATCAGATTTATTTATCTAAAAAAGATATAGAACAACTCCCTTTTATATTAGGAGAAAAAGATGTTATTAAATTAATACAATATACTCCTGGAGTTCAACAAGGAACTGAGGGGCAATCTGGGCTTTTAGTTAGAGGAGGTAATGGAAGTATGAATTTAACTTTATTGGACAATATCTACCTACACAATATTTCACATTTAGGGGGCTTGTTTTCTTCAATTAATTCAGACTTTGTTCAATCTTTAGAATTTTCTAAATCAGGGTTTGATGCAGAATTTGGAGGGAGACTATCTTCTGTAACAGATATTAAAACGTTAAGTGTGTCTGATAGTACCCAATTTAAAGGAAGTATTGGTTTGTTAACTTCTAAACTAAGTAGCAATATTAAAATAAATAGTAAAAATAATTTATTGTTATCGGGTAGGAGAACATACTTAGAAATATTTAAACCCTTTTTGAAGCCTGACAATTCTTTGCTTAGCAGTAAGAAAAATTATTTATTATACGACTTTTTAATTAAGCATAGTTTAGAAATATCCGATAAAAATAGTTTAGAAACAACATTCTATAAAACAAAAGATAAGTTTACAGATAAAACAAAAGGAAGAAATAGTAGTTTTATTTGGGGGAATACAATTATAGGAACAACTTTTAAACATAAGTTTTCAGATTATTTACAATCAGAAACTACACTTTTTAATAGTTTTTATAACTTATCACTTAATAATGATGATGCTTTTTTATTTAATTATTCAGCTAAAAGTAGTTTTGGTATTTATGGTTTAAAACATCACTTCTTATGGAATAAGCCAAGTAAATATATAGTAAAATTCGGTGGACAATATAATAGGAATAAGATATTACCAAAAGATGTTAAGGCTAAAATAAATAATACTCCTTTAGAAATTTTAAATCAAGAAACGTATTTTTATGAAGACATTAATGTTTTTGCAGATATAGAAATACCTATAAATTTAAAACTTGCAGTTAAAACAGGGGTAAGAGCTACGACGTATATAAATCAAAAAAATGAGTTAATAAACAGAGAGATTTTCTATGCATTAGAACCTAGACTTAGTTTAAAATATAAATTGTCAAACAATCAAGTTTTTAAAGCAAGTTATCAAAGGTTAAGTCAGTTTGTTCATCAAGCTTCTGTAAATTCATTTAACTCTCCAACAGATTTTTTTATTGTAAGTACTGGTAATGTAAAACCTCAAGTTGTAAATCAGTTTAGCATAGGTCATGTTTTTGAACAAGGAACAGTTCAATTAGAAAGTGCAGTTTTTTATAAAGATGTTAACGGTTTTACCGATTTTGAAAATGGATCTGCCAATAATTTGTTATCAAATAATATATATGATGATATTTTAGTAGGGAAATTAAAATCTTATGGTTTAGAGTTTAGCGTAAATAAAAAAATAAAGAAATTAACATCTCAATTAGCCTTAACACTATCTAAAACAAGAGCTAAGTTTGATAGAATTAATAATGGCAATTATTATCCAACTATTTTTGATAGACCAATAAATTTTAATTCCATAAATCATTATAAATTAAACGATATGTTAGAGTTTGGTGCTTTATTTTTGTTTACAAGTGGTCAAAATTATACTAGGCCAAAAGATATTAGAATTCTAAATCAACAACCAATACTTAATTTTGAATCTAAGAATGCATCTCGATATCCTAATTACCATAGATTAGATTTGTCATGTACGTATACCTTTAAACAGAAAAGAAAATTGAACTCTAAGTTAAATTTCACTATTTATAATATTTATAATAATAAAAACCCTTTTTTTATATCAAGTGCTTTATGGGGAGATGTTGAAGAATCTTATATTCAGATAACAGATAATATAGATAATTTATTTCCAATATTACCAACAGTAAATTTGATGTTTTCATTTTAAATAAAAAATATATGAGATTTTTTTTATTAATATTTGTTATTCTATTAACTAATTGTGAAACAGAAACACTTATTCCTGAAGATTCTTTAACCATTGAAGGGCAGATAGAAGAAGGGGAATTCGCCAAAGTTTATTTAACAAACAGTTTGCCTTTTTTAGGTAGGATTGATTCAGTTGATGTTGCGAAATCAATAGAATCAAAAGCTAAAGTTATTTTGTCAGACGGGATTACCTCTGAAATTTTAACATTAAAAAGAGATAATACTAGATTTCCTAATGTATTCTACAGAAGTAATAAAATAATTGGACAAAGAGGGACTAATTATTCTTTAAAAGTAAGTATAAGAGGTAAAGAGTTTACAGCAACAACAGATATTCCTGAGAAACCAATAGTTTTAGAAACTAGTTTTAGCAATTGGATAGAAGATGGTATAGAAACGAAATCTTATAAGAATATCAATCTTTTAATAGATAATAGTAATAAAACAAACAGATATTTTAAGATTTTAGTAAAAACTGATGAAGAGAATATATTTGTACCTGCAAATCCTTTTCTTATTAGTACAGAAAATATTTCTACAACTCATTTTTCGTTAATTACTAATTATTTAGATAAAGACGATAAGAATGAAATAATAAATAGAATAGAAGTTGGAAAAATAATTGAACTAAAGTTAGTTGCTATAACTAGAGAACAGTTTAATTTTTGGAAATCTATAAAAGGTGATATCACAACGTTAATACAGAGTTCTTCTGCTAATTCTATAAATGGTAATATTAGTAATGGTGCTTTTGGGTATTGGTCAGGAGAGAATCAAGAAATACTTAGGTTTAAGATACCTTTTTAATATTAGTACCTATAACTATATCATATATCAAATTGATAATTTTGCATAATTGTGATGTGAAAAATGAGAAAAAGTTTTACTGCTGACACTAAGTATCTTTATAATGCTTCTAATAAAGAAATGACCAAAACTAAACTTTATAGATTTGGTGAAAAACATAATGATAAATAGCTTTTTACAGTAAGGCTTGGGAAATAAAATTAGAATGAATTAATCACTTTTTTACTTTTCTCTTAGAGGTTAGAAAGAATGTTTACACTCTAATTTAATAAAAAACTTAAGTGATAAAATTAGAAAAGACATCAAAACTAGAATAAAATTTCAACATATTTGGCTTTTAAAGTTCTGTTTATCTAAAGCTTTCGCAAATCTTTAAAATGCACTCAAACAATACATTATTTAGGACGAATTCTAAATCAATTTTTAACTAAATTCGAAAAAAGGGTTTAACTTACTAGTAAGTTAAACCCTTTGAAATTATATTTTACACAAAATTTTGGAAAGTGTTTTTATAAATCAAAATTAGTAAAGATTACTCTTCAAGAAGGTTTTCGTATGCCTCGAAAACCGCATCTAACTTATCATTTATTTTAGTAAAAGATCCATCAAAATAAGTGTCGAAATCAGCAGTTGTTCCATCATCAAATAGAAATCTTACATTTACAATATCTTCAGTAATTTCTTTTTCTTCATATCTATTAGTACTTGAGTTATATACCCAACTTAAATAAGTGTCTTTGTCTTTATAAAATTCACTTTTTGCTACAGATTTATCATTAACGCTTAATTCTGCTGAAGTGTTACTATTTAGAAGTACAATTGTTTCGTCTATTGTATATTCTTTTTCAAAGTCAACCCCTGTGTCTTTAGCTGTTATAACTAAAGTTGCATCTAAAAATTTTAAAGTCATGCTAACATTATCTAATAAACTGTCTACATCGGCTTCTTCATCACTAAAATTACCTTTAACTTTATTCTCAAAACTCATTAAAACATCATCAATAATTTTAATTTCTACAGATTGAGTAACAATGCTATTATCAGAATTATTATGTGAGGTTTTAAAAGAAAAATCTCCAATTGTGATAGTGTTTTCTATAGATTTAGGAATTGTGTTATCATCACTAAAAGAAGCAGTAAACACTTGATTAAATACTGTTAAATTATCAATTTTTAAATTTGCTTTAGCCAATGTTGGAAGTTCCTCATCGTTAGATAAAGTTGTATTAAAGTCTGTAAAACTGAAAATAGCTTTTTTGCCATTATTATATGTTATATTGTAAATGATATCGTCACTATTTCCAATTTTATCAAAGGTTTCAGTATCATTATTCCATTCATATATTCCCTTTTCTTCATTAAAGTCTTCTAAAAGATGTTTTTCATCTATTAGGGCTAAAGATTGTTTTGTGTTAAAATTAATGATTCCTTTTTTATTGCTTTCTGCAATATTTAATATTGCTTTTAAAGCTGTTTTGTTAAAAGTAGTGTTCTTGTCTTCGTTAGGTACACTAGTTAAAAATTCTGCAAGATCAATAATTTCGTTTAAAGCTTTATCTCCTTTAAAACTTTCTATTTTATTTAAAATGTTAATAGCATTATCTTCTAATTGTTCTTTTCCTTCTTCAACTTTTAAAGCAGTTTTTTGATTGTTTTCTTCTTCATTATCTTTTTTACAAGAAAAATTAAACGTTAATAAAGATAGTAGAAGTAAAAAGTAGATTTTTTTCATTTTCATTTTTTTTAAATTTCGGCTAATGTAGTTTTTTTCTAAAAATAATAAAAAAATAAATTCTCTTATTTCTAAATAGTTAAAATTTAAGACTCTCTACTTTCCAATTCTATAAAAAATACAGGTAAGCAAATTGCAATATATTTAAATGGTTCATTAAAAGGATTTGAATATTTAATACGCATGTTTTTATTTATTTTTATAGATTATCCTGCCTGTAAAACAATAATTTCTTTATTAATTACAATTTTTTTCGTTTTAATAATATAAGTGTATTTATCAAACTCTGGAGTTTAATTGTAAAAGTAGAGTCAAGTTGTTCTTTAGGGATTATGGTAAGTAAGTATTTGTCTCCTTTTTTGTAGATTTTATATTCATCAACTTCTTGAAAATAATTATCTACTAATACACCTTTACTCAAATTAGAAACAATAGAATTGTTTTTAAAAATACTTTTATCATAGAATTTGATGTGAATACTGTAAAAGGTGGTGTTCTAAGACATTACATTAATAAAAGTAAAAATAAAAAGAAGTTATCTCATTAATCTACAAAACTTTCTTTTCAGATAATTCTACACCAAACTCTTTTTTGTAAATTCTAACAATTACTAGAAATAAGCTTATTAGTAGTGGACCAAATATAAGTCCTATAAACCCAAAAAGAGGAACACCAACAATAACGCCAATTAAGGTAATTAGCGGGTGGACGTTATCTAACTTTTTTAGTAAAAATAAACGAATAATATTATCTGTAGAGCTTACCACTACTAAGCCATAAATTAAAATTCCCCAAGCGGCAAAAGATTTTCCATAAGAGAGTGCTAATATAAAAACAGGTAAAATGCCTATAAGTGTTCCTACAAAAGGAATCATAGATCCAATAGTAACTACAACAAACCAAAAAAATGGATCTTGTATGCCAAATATTAAAAAACCAATTAAAGCAATTAAACCTTGAGCAACTGCTACAAGCGGAATTCCTATTGCATTAGAACGCACCATTATTTGAGACTCTTTTCCTATAATTTTTAAATTAGGTTCGCTAATAGGAATGTACTCATATAAAGAATTTCTTAATTCAGATCTATTGGTTAGCATGTAATACAGTAAAAAATACATAATACCAATAGCAATAAAAACATCAAAAGTATTGCCAGCAAAACCCTCTAAGTTACTGGTAACCCATGTTGTTGCCTCTTCAATATTTATTTCTGAAGATAAATCGTAGCCATATTTTTTATTGATAATGTCCATTTGCTTGTTAATAGCCAATAGTACTTCTTGAGAATTGGTAACTGCTTCAGAAACTTTATTACCAATCATATATACAATGCCTGCTACGGGAAGTAGAATACAAATAAAAGAAATGAACATTAAAAAAATAGCAGCTAAGTCTGGATTCCATTTTTTCTTGACCAGAAAAACCATGCCTTTTCTTAACAAAACATAAATGGTTATTGCACCTAAAACACCAGATAAATAGGGAATCATTTCCCTGAAAATTAAAACACCAATAAGTAATATTAGTAGTAAAACAAATATTTGTCTTATTGTTTTTGGTGCAATTGTGTCTTTCATTCTTTCTTTTTACGCAAGATATTACTTTTTTGAAAGACTTTGTTTTAAGGAATTGCTAAGAAAGTATTTAAATAGTTATTCTTCTTCTCTATTTACCAATTCCATGGAAAATGCAGGCAAGCAAATTGCAATATATTCGCATGGTTCTTTAAAAGGATTTGAATATTGAACACGCGTGTTTTTAGCTATTTTTATAGACTCTCCTGCTTGTAAAACAATAGTTTCGTTTTCAATTATAAATTGTTTTTTCCCTTTAATAATATAAGTGTATTCATCAAACTTTGGAGTTTGAAAAGGTTCGCTCCAGCCAGAAGGTGCAATCATGTGTGCAATACTAACGTCTTTATTTTTGTCTGTTGCGTTGCCAAAATGTTCTTCAATTAATTTACCATCTGTGGTTGGTACTACAAAAGGTTTTTTTTGAATGGTATATTTTTTATTCATAATGGGTTAACTAATTTCTGCGTAAGCGATTGAGTGGCATGTCTGAGCTCTTTTAACCCTGAAATGAAATTTAGGGTTAAAAAGCGAGTAACGAAAGCGCGGTCTCGCCATTAAAGCGAGATACGCTCTAATTAAACCAGATTACGAATGATTTCATTTTTGCTAAATCAGGAATTTGCTCTAAAGTTACTTTTTGAGTACTAAAACCTTTTATTCCTATTTGTTCTTTGCTAATTACAACGGTTGCATCAAAATCATTAATAAATAAAATTGCAGTTGAAAAAGTAGATTCTATTTTATTAATATTATTATTTGCATTAATTTCAGAATAGGTAGCATTTAAATTTAGTGATGTTTCAGTTTTAAAACGTTTGTCATGAATTTCTATACTCTTAATTGTAGAAGTAGAATCGAGTTGTTGTTTAGGGACTATGGTAAGCAAATGTTTACCACCTTTTTCGTAGATTTTATATTCATCATCTTCTTGAAAATAATTATCGCCCAATGCGCCTTCACTTAAATTAGAAACAATAGAATCGTTTTTAAAAATGTTTTTTAACTCTTTAACTGTTGTTTTGGTAGTAATTTCTCCAACACTACCTTTTTTAATTGTAAACTTGTTGTTGTTAGAACAACTGGTTATTATTAACAATAAAGCTAAAATACTAGTTAAGTATATGCTCTTTTTTATCATTTTTTTAATTTTTTAGGTTAGTTTTTATTTCATTACTTTTTTTAATATCCCAAAAACACTTCTTATAAAAGTGGCGCTAGTTAACACTTTTACAATAGGGTTTTGTCTAGTACTCCTTCTTCTTGTTGTTGTTCTTGTAGTAGATTTTCTTTCTCGTTCTTTTGCTCTTTTTGCTCTTTCTTTTTCTTCTGCGGCTTGTTTTATGGCAAGCTCTTCTGACTTATTTATACGTTCTATTTTTTTGTTTAATAGTTCGTACGCACTTTCTTTATCTAAATTTTCTTTGTATTTGTGGTAAAGAACTGAGTTATTTATTATTTTATTCAACTCCTTTTTAGAAAGAGTATCCATTCTACTCATTGGAGCTCTTAGCATGGTTCTTGCTAAGGGTGTGGGTATTCCTTTTTCGTTTAAAACAGATACTAAAGCCTCACCAATACCAAGCTGAGTTAACACTTCTTTAGTATCGTAATATGCTGATTCTGGATAATTTTCTGCAGCTAACTTAATGGCTTTTCTATCTTTTGCTGTAAAAGCTCTAAGGGCATGTTGTATTTTTAAGCCTAATTGGGCTAGAATATCTTCTGGTACATCTTTTGGGTTTTGTGTAACAAAATACAAACCTATACCTTTAGAACGAATTAACTTGACAATACTTTCTATTTGGCTGAGTAAGGCTTTAGAAGATTGATCAAAAACGAGATGAGCTTCATCAATAAAAATAATAAGTTCTGGCCTATCAGAATCACCTTGCTCAGGAAATGTTTCATACACTTCAGCTAGAAGTTGAAGCATGAAAGTAGAAAATAATTTGGGCTTGTCTTGAATATCTGTTAAGCGAAGTATAGATATAATTCCTCTTCCATTCTCATCAATTCTGGTTAAATCTTCTACATCGAATGATTTTTCTCCAAAAAACAAGTCGCCACCTTGCTGTTCTATTTCTATAATTTTTCTTAGTATAGCTCCTGTACTGGCAGTAGAAATTCGTCCATATTCGTTTTGTATTTCTTCTTTTCCTTCATTAGTTACAAACTGTAAAATTTTCTTAAAGTCTTTTATATCTAAAAGAGGCAGTTTGTTATCGTCGCAATATTTAAAGATTATTGAAACGATACCACTTTGGGTTTCTGTTAAATCTAGAATTCTAGATAACAAAACAGGACCAAACTCTGATACAGTAGCACGCAAACGAGTACCATCTTGTTCAGAAATGGTTAATATTTCTACAGGAAATTTTTTAGCTTCAAAAGGGAAACCAATTTTAGTATGGCGTTCATCAATTTTTGGATGTCCTGGGCTTGGTTGGGCTAAACCAGAAAGATCACCTTTTATATCCATTAACAATACAGGAACACCTTTGTCCGATAGGTTTTCTGCAAGTACTTGTAATGTTTTGGTTTTACCAGTACCAGTTGCACCAGCTATTAAACCATGTCTGTTTAGTGTTTTTAAAGGAATTTTTACAAGTGCGTTTGTAACGGTTTCTTCTCCAAGCATTGCAGCTCCTAAATTGATGTTTTCTCCTTTGGTTTTGTAACCTTCTGCAATAAAATTGAAGAATTCTTCTTGTTTACTCATACTCTTATGCTTTAAGAACCTAAAAATATATTTTGGTCTTTAATGTAAAAATAAGTAAACTTTAATAGTTTGAAAATATTTTATGGTTTTTTAAAATCTTTGCTTTGTAAACAAATTATTGAATCCAATTTTTAAAATCTTTAACACGTTCTCTACTTACAATAATTTCTTGTTCTTTGTAAGAGCTTAAAATTAATTTTAAACGAGAGTTACTGTAAGCTACAATATCTTTAATAGCGTTAATATGAATAATGAAGGTACGATTTACTCTAAAAAAATGTTCTGGATTAAGTTCTTCTTGCCAATTTTCTAGAGAATGGTCTAACAAATAATTTCTGTTTTCTTTGGTATGAATATAAGTAGATTTGTTTTCGCTATAAAAACACTCAATATCATCAACAGGAATAATTTTTATATGTTGCCCAACTTTAACGGTTATTCTTTTCTTAAACTTCCTATCAACAGGGTTAACGAGTAATTTTCTAATGTCATCTAAATTTACTTGAACATCTGTTTGTTTGGGGGCTGTATTTTTATATTTTTCTACAGCAATTTTTAATTCATCTTCATCAATTGGCTTTAATAAATAATCTATACTATTTAATTTAAAGGCTTTTAATGCATATTCATCATAAGCTGTGGTAAATATAATTGCACTATTTACTTCTATTTCTTCAAAAATTTCAAAAGATAAACCGTCTGATAATTGTATGTCTAAAAAAATTAGATCTGGATGCGGATTATTTTGTAACCAATTTAAAGATTCTTCAACCGAATGTAACATCTGTTGAGCTTCAATACCCAATGTAGCAATCATTCTATTTAGCCTTCTAGCTGCTGGTTTTTCATCTTCTATAATTAATACGTTCATTTCTTAAGTTTCAGATTTTTAAAGTTTCAAAGTTGCAGAGTTTCAAAGTAAAAAAAGTAAAAAAGTTTCAAAGCAAAATTGTTTAAAAGTTTTTAGAAAAACGTTTAAATTTTAATCTAATTAAAGTTGT
>CAYPHE010000055.1:0-12151 GCA_964410075.1 uncultured Polaribacter sp. | reverse complement strand
GGAATACCAGATAATATTGAGGCTCAAAGTACTATAGAATATATTGCTCCAAACTATGCTTATGGATCAAATGGCTTAGACACAGCATACGGTTCTGGATTAACAGCAATAAATACAGATGATTTTGGTAACGCAGATTATGTCTCTTTAGATTCTGATGGAGACGGTTTATTTGATACTGACGAAGTAAACTACACTATAGATAGCGATAATGATGGAAAAACAAACGGAACTGTTGGTGAAAATGGTTTAGACAACACCCTTTACGCAGCAGATGACTATTTAGATGTAAACGCAAATATTAATGACCCACGAAATTTACCAGATATAGATGGGGATGTGCTCACGATAGGTGACGTAGACTATAGGGATACGCACCTATCTGGCACGCCATTAATAACTCAAGTTTTACAAACCGATACCAGCAAATCTATTGAAGTCACAAACATTCACCCTACAAATACTATTCTAGCAAATACAGTTAAATTTTCTTTATTTACAGATAAAACTGGCGATCAATCTGGTATAGTTCCAGATGAAGTATATACAATTACCTCAGATATTCTACCTGGAGAATCTGTAGTAATAACAGATTTGAACATTGTTAACATAGCAAACGCTAATGACATTTTACTGCTAACTCACCCTAATGCAAATAGTTCAAATGAAACTGCATATAATAACAGATACGATACTACAGAAAGTATCAATGATAATACTATCTACGTAAGAACTGATGAAGTTTCTTCTACAAACACCAATTTTACAAGTACAGAATGGGTTGCTTTTGTAGATGATGATTTAAACCCTTATGCAGATACTCCAGAAAGACACCCGCATGATCCTTTGTTATCTGAAATTAGTGCAGCTGATGCAAGCTCAAATTTAGCTTTAGGAGTTCATAATACTGGTGCAACAACTAGAAGTGGAAATACATGGACAAATGGAGTTCCTGATAGAACACGAAGAGTAGTAATAGCAGAAGATTTTGAGACTTCAGATATTGTAAAAGCAAGAAATTTAACGATAAATAGTAATAGCAAATTAGTAGTAAACAACAATTTAGTAGTAGTTAACGACGATTTAACCCTTACCGACAATACAAGCGAATTACGTTTAGTTGGAACATCTCAATTGATACAAACACATACTGCAACATCAAAAGTGGCTGGATCTGGAAATCTGTTTAAAGATCAAAATTCTGAGATTGCAAGTACCTACAGATTTAATTATATGAGTTCTCCCGTAGGCGGAAGTACTTTTAATTTATCTGATAATTTTAAAGATGGTACTACTCCCCTTTCTTCATCATCTACTTTAACAGATATTAATTTTGTTGCAGGGTTAAATGGAGACACTACTACTCCCATAAGTATAGCCAATAGATGGATTTTTACTTATGAGAGTGCTGACAGTAGTTTATCTAATTGGGTTTTTAAAGGTGGCTCTGGTAGTATTGGAGTAACAGATGGTTTTACAATTAAGGGACCTGGTGCTGCTCAAAATTACACTTTTGCAGGAACACCTAATGACGGAACTTTAACTACTAATATTGGAGGTTATCAATTATATTTACTAGGAAATCCATACCCTTCTGCATTAAATTCTAAAAAATTTATTGATGACAATATTGCTTCAATTAGTGGTACACTCTATTTCTGGCAACATGCTAGCGAAACAGATACAAGCTCAGAAGCTGCCGGACATACTTACAGTGGATATGTTGGTGGGTATTCAACTAGAAATATTGCAATGGGACTTGCAGCAAATTCTGTAAGTAGTAATACCGAATTTGATTTGGGTAATGATAATAGTTTTTATAAATCACCAGAAAATTATATTGCTGTTGGACAAGGGTTCTTTGTTATAGGAACTGAATTAGGTGGCCCAATAGAATTTAATAATGCACAAAGAGAATTTATTGCTGAAGGAACTGAATCTATATTTTTTAAAGGAAGTAATAAAAAACAACAAAAGAGAAATCAATTACCAATTATAAAGTTAGGTCTAGATTATTCTGGAGAAAATAATAGAATTATGCACAGACAGATTGGTATTTCTTTTAAAGATGGAAATACTAATAATTTTGAGGTTGGCTATGATAGTTATTTGTTTGATCAATCAACTACAGATTTTTATTGGAAGTTTACCAATAACGAAGACAAATTAGTTATTGCAGGCGTTGGTGCTATAAACAGCGAACTGCAAATACCTGTTGAAATAGAAATGGGTTATGATGGAGACATAATTATAGGTATAGACGAATTTAATATTACTGACTACAATATTTTTATATACGACAATATTCTAGACAGTTATTATGATATTACAGAAGAAAAAACCAATATTTCATTAATTAAAGGCACTTATGAAAATCGCTTCTTTATTACATTTTCAGAGAAAAATGTTTTAAAAACTCAGCAAGAATTTACAACAAAGTTAAACGCTTTTTACAATGCTAAAACAAAAACTATTCAAATAGAAAATAGTTTAAACCTTTCTATAGAAAATGCTGTATTGTATAATATTATTGGACAAAAAGTAAATGAATGGAATACTATTTCTAGTAAACAATCTATTATTGAATTAAAAACAAATCCATTACAAAACAACGTTTATATTTTAAAAATTAAAACTGAAAAAATAGAACTAACTAAAAAAATATTTATGAAATAAAACGATAAACTAACAACATAACGTCTTTTAAAAAAGATTACATCAATAGCAAATATTAAAAAATAACCCCTAAAATCATTCCCCTAAAATGATTCATTTTTTAAGCGGCCCAGCAATGATGCCACCTCCTCCTACAGGACCAGTAGGTCCTCCAGGATTACCAATAGATAATATTGGAATTTATTTAGTAACCACGGCTATAATTTATAGCATATATATTTTAAAGAAGAGAAAAAATTTATCTTCTTTAAAGTAATAACTATTTATGAACTATAAAACTAGCTTTACTAAAAACAATTATATTAAGATTACTTTACCTTTTTAAAAAGATTGTAAAACAAACTTTGTAATCGTGAATTGTTTATTTTGAACGACTGATTATAAAACGTAAGTTTGCAAGCCAAAAAAAGTTTAGTAGTGATTACCGAAAAACGGAATTATAAAGAAGCAATTTCATCAGAAATATTTACAATTATTAGCAAAGCTTCAAATACTATTAATTTAGAAAGCTATGTAATTGGCGGCTTTGTTCGCGATTATTTTTTACAAAGAGGTACTGCCAAAGATATTGATGTTGTTGCTATTGGTAGTGGAATAGAATTGGCTTTAGAAGTTTCTAAATTACTACCTAATAAGCCAAAAGTTCAAGTTTTTAAAACATACGGAACAGCAATGTTACGTTACAAAGACGTAGAAATTGAATTTGTTGGAGCTAGAAAAGAATCATACTCCGAGGAAACTAGAAACCCAGAAGTAACCAGTGGTACTTTACAAGATGACCAAAACCGAAGAGACTTTACAATAAATGCTTTAGCACTAAGTTTACACAAAAATAGTTTTGGTGATTTGCTAGACCCTTTTAATGGAATAGGAGATTTACAATTAAAAACGGTCAAAACTCCTTTAGATCCAGATATTACCTATTCTGACGACCCTTTACGAATGCTACGTGCCATTCGTTTTGCCACTCAACTAAACTTTACCATAGAACAGAAGTCTTTAGACGCCATTACTAAAAATGCAAAACGATTGTCTATTATTACTAAAGAACGTATTGTAGACGAACTTAATAAAATTTTAGCCTCTCCTAAACCTTCTATCGGTTTCTTATTGTTAGAACAAACTCAATTATTGCCTTTAATTTTACCTGAGTTAATAGAACTAAAAGGTGTTGAAGAAGTAGAAGGACAAAAACACAAAGACAATTTTTACCATACTTTAGAGGTTGTAGACAACATTGCTAAAAATACCGACAATGTTTGGTTGCGTTGGGCTGCTTTGTTACACGATATTGGAAAAGCACCAACCAAACGTTTTGATAAAAAAATTGGATGGACTTTTCATGCACACGAATTTGTAGGTTCTAAAATGGTATATAAATTATTTAAAAGACTAAAAATGCCTTTAAATAATAAAATGAAGTTTGTTCAAAAATTGGTATTACTAAGTTCTAGACCAATCGTTTTAGCAACTGATGTTACCGATGCTGCAGTACGTCGTTTAATTTTTGATGCTGGTGATGATATTAATAGTTTAATGACACTCTGCGAGGCAGATATTACTACCAAAAATCCTAAAAAATTTAAACGTTATCATAAAAACTTTGAACTGGTTAGAAGTAAAATTAAAGAAGTAGAGGAACGCGATCGTGTTCGTAATTTTCAACCTCCTATTTCTGGTGAAGAAATTATGAAGACCTTCAACCTAAAACCTTGTAGAGAAATTGGTATGATTAAAGAAGCTATTAAAGAAGCTATTTTAGAAGGAGAAATTCCTAATGAGTATCAAGCTTCATATGATTATATGTTAGGAAAAGGAAAAGAGCTAGGGTTGAAAATTACAGAATAGTATTCTGTAAAAAAGCAAATTACAATAAATAATTTCTCTTACGTATTTGTTGTCATTCTGAGCTTGTCGAAGAATCTCATAATTTCAGGGTATTTTTAAGACATAAAAAGAAACTAGTTAAATTTTAAATTCTAGCTTCTGTAGGAGTGGCAGAATAGTACTACTTTCTTAAATACACGTTACCGTAACCTGCATCTAATTTCATTTTTACTTTACCTGCACCTAATTTTAGTATCATTTTTGTTTTGGTTTGCCCAAAATCATTCTCTTCACTTTCTTTTAATAATGTAAAATCTATATCACTATAAATTGCTTTGCCTATTGTACTTAAAATTAAATTAGACTTTTCTGGAATTTGCACATCTATAAAACCATTATTACTATAAATAGAATATAACTTTTCTGGTTTTTTATTCTTAAATACTATAGTAATATTACCTCCTAATGTGTTTATAGAAACAGGCCCTGTAACATCTGTTAATTTCATATTATTCAATTTTGAAGAAATTTCTACTTCTCCACTAAAATCAGTTAACGATGAAGGACTTGTATTAAAGAAAACCACATTTTTATTTGTAGCACTATTTGTATGATCACAACTTGTTGTTTTCCAATTCAATTTTACACTATTAGGCACTCTTACTTCGTATTTTTCTGTTCCACACATTAATAAAGAATTGGCATTTCGTTCTTTGTCTTTAAACATAAGCACACCATCTTTTTCTTCTATTGTAAAATAAATACCTAATTCTGAGTCTTCATTTTGTTTCCCCAATTTTTTTAACCCTTGCTTTCTCTTAGAATCGTTAAAAATATGAATAACTTTTCCGTCCTTGTCTGTTTTTGAAGATAGCGTTAACGGTTTACTAGAAAGCTGTCCGATAGTTGTTGCATTTAATCCAGAAGAAGAACTTGTAGTAATAATCATGTTTTTGTCTCCAATATTCAAATTTTTAATAATTACTTCATCTCCATCATAACCCACAATTTGAAAGTTTTTTAAAGAACATATTTCTAAAATTCCTTTGTCGAATTTTATTCGTTTTTCTTGAGCAAATACTGCTATTTGAATACTTATTGTAATTAATATTATTAATAGGAATTGTATTTTTTTTACCATTACTTCTTATTTTAAATTAGCCATAGCTAAAGTTGCGTTGTTTTTTACAATAGGGAAGGTTTCATTATTATCTATAATCTCTTTAAGAGGAGCTTCTGCACGTTTGTCTCTTAAAATGGTTACAGAGTTGATTAACTTTATTTGTACCAAAGGTTCTGTTTCTGTTTTAATAGCTTCTATAAAAGCAGCTCTCACTTTTGTGTTTTGAGGAAATTTTAATAACGCGTCTATAGTTGCAATACGAACATTTGCATTTTTATCGTGTAAAACAGTATTGATTAACACTTCGATAATTTGATTATCTTCTTTAGCAAATTCGTCATTAAAACTATACACGGCTTCTAAGCGTTTGCCTGTAGAATCATTACCTAAATCTGCCAAAATTTGCTGTTTTTGCTTTAATTGTACATTTTCTTTATACAAATTAGATCCTACAAACAATAGCGCTGTTACAGATGCTGCTACTGCTACATACCTTAAAAAAACTAGTTTTCTTTTTTTAGGTTGATGTAATTTCTGTTGTAATCTTTCTGCAAAAACAGCATCCATTTTGGGGGAAACTTCCAATAAATCAAAATCTTGTTTATGTTGTTGTATGTGCTTTTTTAAATCCATAATTAATTGGTTTTTATCAACTGAATTAATTGATTTTTTCCTCTTCGGTATTGGTTCCTAACCGTACTTTCATTCATCTCTAACATTTCGCTTATTTCTTTATGAGAGTAATCTTCTATCATATACAAATTTAAAATAATGCGATATTTTTCTTTTAACAAATTCATGCATGCTTTTATTTTTTGTACGGAAACATCTGTATAGCTATCTTTTTCTTCCTCTTCAGGTTTTGTTTCTAAAATACTTGTTTCTTCTAACCAAGATTCGTTTTTATTTTTACGAACGCAATCTAAAGAAGCATTAATTACAATTCTTTTTAACCATGCTCCTAAAGTAACTTCTTCTTTAATTTGATGAATTTTTTGAAATGCTTTTATAAAACAATCTTGTACAATATCTTCTGCATCTTGCCTATTTGCAACAATTCTGTAACTAGCGTTTAGCATCATATTTTTGTAAGTATTGTATACAGCAAGTTGAGCCGTATAGTTATTCTGCTTACATTTTTGTATGAGCGCTTTCTCGTTCAAAAAAAATCCCTTGGGTTAGTATTTATATTATAATAACGTAAGTTAAGTGGTTGTGTCTCAAAATTTTTTGTTTTTTTTCTTAAATAAATTATAAACAAAAAAAATAGCCTGATAAAACAGGCTACTTTTTAATATTATTAATTATTGAAATTTATTTTTTCGATTCAATTTTACACATGGTTCTTCCAATATTTTCTGCTTTTTTCTCAGTAATTGTTTTAATTTTTATAGAACATCGTTTTAATCCTTTACAATCTTTCTTTAAATGATATACTTTACTAGATTTTGTTGGACAGATAAAAACTTCTTTTTCTTTTTGTTGAAAAGCAAATAAGACTGAAATAATTATAAAAAAAAATACTATCCTCTTCATAAATATTTAATTTTCAAAAATAAATTTTCTTATTATTTTATCCATATTAGATGGTAAATCTGTATTATTAATTTTATACTTTTTTACTTCCATCTCTTTAAACCACTTTGAAAAATAAGAATGTATCACTTCTTCATCATTTAAACTTCCATTAACTGGATTAACTCCTAATATTAAAATTTCAAGGTTTTCTAATCCTTTTGAAGAGTTAATAAATCCAAAATCTTTTTCTTTAATTCTATTTTCAGAAATTTTATTTCTTTTTATATAAGAATGGGTTAAATATGTACTTCTATTTTTTAAAATTTTAATAGACTGATTATGATAAATATAACCATCAGTTAAAATTACTAAAATATTTCTATAACCATCTTCAATACAATAATCTTTTACCTTATTTTTGAAAAAACGCCATATATCTGAACCAACATAATTATTATCTTTTATTGCCGAATGATAAATAGACTGTGATACATTTTCGTACTTTTTAGATGTTTGTAAAATAAGATTCCTTTTTGCATTATCTCTTGTAAAAGATATTTTTAGACTATCTATTTTTCTATTCAGTTCTCTATCTGAGGGTTCTGGATCTATAAAAAGCTGAATTCTATCATCAATTTTAATATTTCTTTTATTTCTGATATAAATTTCAAAACATTCTGCTATTGACTTGATATAACCAACATCTCTTTCTGCAATATTTACAGAAGAATTTAAAGGTTTTTTAGGTTTAATTCTGTCTGATAGATCTAAAAGAATACTAATATTCAATTTTTTTAATTCTCCTTTTAACTTTTCTGATTTATAAGTTATTTTTTGTTCATCTATTTTAGTAATATTCTCTTTTTTACAGGATAAACATAAAATAGCGAATAAGCATATAAAAACTATTTTTCTAAACATACTCTTAATTTATTAATTTATATAATACTCCTTCAGTTCTATTATTATCAATAGTATGTTCTTTTAAATGATTTTCTTCAACCTTTACACATTGGGCAAGAATTTCATCTGCTCTTTTTAAAGGCAAATGATCTGTTATTGCTAAATACCAACCTTTTACATACTCTGCATGATAAGTTAGGTAATGTTTGTCTGAAAAAATAAATCCATCAATTGTTCTTTGTAAATCGTTTATTTTTCCCTCTATGCCAGAAACTTCTTCCTTAATAGGATTTAGTTTTTCTATGTACTTTGCTATATTTAAAGTTGCATTTTTAACATCTTCTCTTCTTGTTCTAATAAAAGCTTTTATTTTATCAAAGTTATCGTACTCTTTCATAATAAAATCAAAAACTAACCCCCAGATAATATAAACTACAAAACCTGCGAAAATAATTCCCCAGAACTCTACACTTGTAAAGGCTATAGAAATATTAAAATTAGAAGAGTCTGGCGTTTTTTCAATATTGTAAATTTTCATTTCAATTTGATAAGCTAAAATTGCATCAAAGATGAATGTTACTAAAAAAAGACCTGAAATTTTTAAGTATGAAGTCCAACTTTTATGCTTTTGAAACATATGAATCAAATATCCTAACCCCATAAATGCAAAAGGTATTGTTGCTATAAATATACCCTCTAGCCAACCATCTTCTACAGCTTTTGTAAATGCTTGAGCATCAAAAATTGCAGAAGAAAGCTCTTCTGATTCAAAATTTTTGAAAAATGCAGAATATGACGCAGATATATAAAAAACCAGTAAATAGAAGGTAATAGGTACTAATACAATTAGACCTAAATTAAACTGTGCTTTTGGCTTTTTATCGATATCTAAACCAAATTTTTCTGGAAAATTTTTAACCTCTACGATATCATTTCTAAAATCTACAATTCTTTTTTCTTCTTTTTGTATAGATTCCTCTATTATTAATTTAGCTGTTTTCCTTTTCTTTAATTCTATTTCAATTTTCCCTTTTTCTTCTACATACGGTTGTTTTAATTCGTCTTGTAATCTCTTATTATCTCTACACTTTCCTTTGTAATCCATATAAACATCGTTTAAACATGCTTTATATACTACAGGATTTCCGTTTGCTGTTTTAGAAGAACCATAACCACTTTCAAAAAAAGTAAGTTTTGTTTCTTTTGTTTCTTGTTGTTCTTCTTCTACATTATTTGCTTCAGTGTTTGTTTCAACTTCTTTTTTAAGTGTGAAAATATTTTTTAAAGTACTCATAGCTGATTAATAATTTGATTAATTAAATCTTCTTTTGGTGTTTTTTCTTTTGCTTTAGCTAATAAAAAATCAGATAATTCTAAAATATTTTCTTCTAGAAACCCAAATTTTAAACAATACTTTTTTAATGTATTTATTTCGTCTGCTGTAGCAATATCATCTGCCCAAATCATAATTGCCAAATCGTACAGATATTCAATTTTTTCTTCTATATTTTCTGGAATAGAAGATATTTGAGAAGGATGTAATAAAATTTCTTCTAAATCTTGTTTAGAAACACCTCTATCACTTGCAAATTTATACAGCATTTGAAGTTCTAATACATCAAAATTATCGTCTGAAAATGCCATTTGATATAATCTTAAAAAATGACTTTTGAGTTCTATTGTTATCATGTTTTTAATTAGTTTGGTAAGTTTTCGCAAGGAATATCATCATCATCCTTATCTAAATTTCTATAACAGTTTGGATTATCGTTAAAGAAAAGTTGTGCTTCTGGTTGTGTATTAAAGTCTGAACATTTTTTACTTTCACATCCACTATCTGTCTCTTCACAAGATAGCATACAAAATATTACTATAAATATTGTAAGTATAGAAACACAGCCAAATTTCTTTTTAGATTGTGTTTTGGGTTTAGTATTCTTAGAAACATAATGCCCCTTTACATAAGTTCCATCTTTTTTATAATAACCTCTTCTGTAGCTCATTTTGTTATTTTTTAATTAAGAAAAAAGTAAAAGTGATTGATATAAGAATGATAAAGAAACCTAAACAACCTCCTTTTGAGGATTGAGAAAATGTTTTTCTGTAGGTTAATCCTGGGATTCCAGTTCTTATAGAATAGCCTTTAGAGCTAATACTTCCTTTTTTGGTTCTAATACTAGGTGAAATACCAGATTTGCTAATATTAAATCCAATCCCTTTTCCTAGTTTTATTCTTTTTTGAAATCTAAAGCCCATTTTTCTGTTGCTGTTATTAACTAGAGTTTTTTATTTTTTCTCTTTGGCGGTTTCAAGGAAGGAATATTTCCTGGTGTCTCTTTGTTATCTCTTTGACGTTTATCAGGTTCTCCTGTAGATTTTGCTATTCTTTTCGGTCCCGTTTTTAATCCCATAATTCCTGTTTTTAATTAATTCCTGTTCCAAATGTAAAATCCTTAAAAAAGAAAACCTTACGGGAATCCGTAAGGCTTCAATAATTTAAGTGCCGTTTGTTTTATAAATCTTCTTCCACTTCTGCTTTTGGAGCATTTTCTTTAACAGAATTAATGCCATTTTCACAAGCACTTTTTGATTCATACATTTCGCTTGTAGCTATTACTTTATAGTTTTTAGCATACAAATTGAAGTAATATTTATTGTTTGAACTTCTTTTAATAATAAATTTTGGATATCCCATTTTAAACATTTTTTAATTAATAATAATTCAAAAGTAGAGTCATAAAAAAACAAAACCTTACGGAAATTCGTAAGGCTTTAATTCTTTTTCATTTGTTGTTTTAACCGAATAATTTTTTAACTTTTATCTGAAGAAATATCAAACATACCTTGAAAACTATTTGGTAAAAACACTTTATTGCTAGAATTTTTACTTATCGTTTTCATTCCATCTATATATTTTTGAGATAAAATTATTTGACTTGCGATATTAAGATTTGTTATTTCTTTTATTTTCTCAAAATAAATGCTTTCTGCTGCTGCAATAAGCTTTATTGATTCAGCTTGTGCTTTAGCTCTAACTAGAGTAGCATTAGCTTCTGCTTCTGCTTTTGTAATCTCTGCCGAGGCTTCACCTTCTGCTTCTGCTGTTATAGCTCTTCTTTTTCTTTCTGCTGTCATTTCCTGCATCATAGCTTCTGCTGTTTCACTAGAATAATTAATTTCTTGTATTTCAACACGGGTAAATACAATACCCCATTTTGAAGCTGTATCTGATAATTGTGCAGCAATTTTAATATTTAAACTTTGTCTTTCAGATAGTACTTGATCTAATTTGATTCTTCCAATATTTACCCTCAATGCATTTAATGCTAAGTCTGATACTGATTTAGGAAGAACATCAATATCATAAACAGCTTTAACTGGATCTACTATCCTCCAATAAATAGAAGCGTTAGCTTCTATTGTTACATTATCTAAAGTTTGACATTGCCTAGGCGGAGTATCTGTTTGTTGTTCTGACAACTCTATAAAACAACCTTTCTTATGCGCTACATCTTGCCAATCGTAAACGGTTTTAAAACTTTCTATAATTGGTATTTTAAAACGTAAACCATTTTGTTGAACTCTTGAATGTTTTCCAAATCTTTTAATTAGTACTACATGATTCTGCGGTATTGTATAAATTAAAGGCATAATATTTTTTTGTTAGATTATTAATTTGTTAGACTTTATTGATGTTACTTTATAAATTTCCCCTTCTTTAACATTTTTACTAGTTTCAAAAAGATGTATTTCATCATCTACTTGTATAAACCTTTTACCTTCAACTTTCTTTATAATTCCTTCTTTGCCAATAAAACTTTCAAAACCTCCAACATGTTTTGTTGGAGCTATAACTTTATCATTAATATGTTCTAAAACTTTTCTCCATAATAAATAATGGAAAACTACAAGGCAGAACCAAATGATAATACCAAATAAAATTTGATATAAAATTGACTTAGATATTTCTTTAGAAATAGTAAATGTTATTAGTAAATAGGCTACATGAGTTGAATAATCCGAAATAAAAAAAATATCAATTAATATTAGAATTAATGATATTACTATTAAGGTTTCATTTATAGACATTAGAAATTGATTTAT
>CAYPHE010000054.1:1803-12192 GCA_964410075.1 uncultured Polaribacter sp. | reverse complement strand
TAAAACCGTATTTTTTATCCAACTTGTTCATCAACCTAATGTAAACGAAAATAAGAACTACAAAAACATAGATAGACCCTTGTTGGGCAAACCAAAAACCTAATTTAAAGCCACCAATTCTAATTGTATTTAATTCTTCTGCCAAAAGAATACCACAGACAAAAGAAACTAAAAACCAAATTGAAAGTAAGATGGCCAGATATTGAAGGTTTTTTAGCCAATAGTTTTGTTTTGAATATTTCATAAAAAATAGTTTAGTTAATTGTAAGCAATATAAAATTTATTTATTTGTTTTGAAAGGTTGATAAATATACTATTTCAAAACAAATTTTACAGCCCATTTTTTTATATCAAACAATAATGTTGTTAAGAATCTCTTTCTTTTTAATACAAAGATTGTTTGCAAAAATTTTAATAGAACAGACAAAGGTTTGTAGATTAGCAAACGGTATTTATATGTTTACATAATGTTTGAAGTACTACTTCAATTTTGGCCTATTATTATTACTTTTTTAATTGTTGCTATTCTCTATTCTTCTGTAGGTTTTGGTGGCGGTTCTAGTTATTTGGCTGTTCTAGCTTTAACCAGTTTTGCTTTTACAGAAATTAGATACATTGCTTTATTATGTAACATTATTGTTGTTTCAAACAATTGCATTCTTTTTATTAGGCAAAAAAACTTTGATCTTAAGAAACTATTTCCTTTGGTAGTTTTAAGTATTCCTATGGCTTTTTTAGGAGGTTTTGTAAAAATAAACCAACAATTTTTCTATATTTTTCTTGGGTTAGCTTTATTATTTGCCGCGCTATTGATGTGGTTTTCTAAAAAAATAAATGAAAAGACAGTTCGCTATAATAAAAAGCAAAATTTATTTTTTGGAGGAGCAATTGGCTTTCTTTCTGGGATGGTAGGCATTGGTGGAGGTATTTTTTTAGCTCCATTATTACATTTATCTAAATGGGATAGCCCTAAAAAAATTGCAGTAGCTTCTAGCTTCTTTATACTTGTTAACTCCATTGCAGGTTTTATTGGTCAACAAATTTCTTTTAATACAAATCTTAATTGGAAATTAATTATTACTTTATTGGTTGCGGTTTTTATTGGCGGACAAATTGGTAACAGGTTTAGCAACTCTTTTTTTACTGCTAATCAGTTAAAAAGAGCCACCGCAATTTTAGTTGCTATTGTTAGTCTTAGAATTTTATATAAATATTTACTGTAATTTATTTTGTTTATTTTTTTATTAAAAAAAATAAACATGAATTAAAGTTAATCCACTTTAAGTAACACCTATTTTATATAAAACAGCAGTTTTAGTATAACCCTCAATACCCTTTATGTGATTTATGTTTACAAATTTTAACAATTTCTTAAACACTTTTATTTTAAATGAAATGTATCTTTGTAGAAAAATAAGATAGTACACTTCATAAAGTGTTTTCTGAAAACACACATAAGAAGTAGTTTTGGTTGATTGTTAAAACCGTTGCCTAGGCAACGGTTTTTTAGTTAATAATATCTTGAATAGAGTCTCTTAATCTTTGTGTAGTAATCTGAATAATTCTTCTATTGATTTCTGAGTGAGATTGTAGATAAAACTGAAACTCTTCTTCAGAAAAATGACCTATTATTAGGCCTAAAAGCTGATTCTTAAATTTAACGTCTTTTCCAAAAAAATTGTTTATCGTTTTTAATCGTTCTTTTTCAGAAAGTTCAGCAACTCTTATTTTTCTATTTAGTAGACAGTTTTTAAAAAACAGCATAATAATTTTATGTTGCATTTTAATAACAGGACGCAACGTTTCATTTTGAAAACGCTCTATTTTAGTCGTGTTTTCTTGAACTAAATTTTCTAAAGTTGGTCTTTCTTTTTTATTCATCTAAAAATACTTCTAGTTCCTGCTGATAATCATATTGCAAGTCTTCGTGCAACTTTTCAATTGCTTTACGAATCATTTTTATTTGTGTTTCAAGAATACTTTGCAAACGAACGCTCCTATCTATTGGTGGGTAAAAGTTTTTCATTTTTTTACAGTAATACAATAGCAATTCTGCTTCTGTTTCTTTCTGTTTAGAATAGCGAATGTATTTTTTAACCTGAGTTAATATTTTTCGCATACTCTTTCTAATAAAAAAGTAATTTTTAGTATTAATATCTTCAAACAATTCATCCATTAACTCTTTTATCGATTGAATGTAATGTTCTTCACTACCAGATTCAAACAGCAAATAGGTAAGTAATTCTTTGTTTTCTTTTTTAAAACGAGCCAATTGCAAGCACAACTCTTTCAACTCGTTTCCCGATTTATGAGACAATTCGTCTTTTAGTTGTTTTATGGTTACGGCTTTCATAAGTTTGATTTTATATCAAAATAAAAAGGCTGTTTAAAAAGTTTTCTTTAAATGTCATAAGAAACAAAATCAATAAAATCCTCTAAAAATAGATTTCTCGACTTCGCTCGACATGACAATTAAATCGTCTTCTAAACAGCCTTTTAACTTTTAATTTTGTTTTTATGCTTCACTTGGTAACGTTACCATTTCATCAACCTCTGCATCATAATCTACTCCTTCAACTTTAAAACCAAATAAGTTGAAAAAATCGTTACTATATCCTTCTAAATCTCCAATTTCAGGAAGGTTTTCTGAAGTAGCCTGTTTCCATAAAGCTGCTACTTCATTTTGTACATCATCACTCATTTCCCAATCGTCTATTCGTATTCTTCCTTTATCATCTAAAGGTACTTCTCCTTCTGTATACAAACGCTCACTATACAAACGTTGAATTTGTTCTATACATCCTTCGTGATTTCCTTTCGATTTCATTACTTTAAATAATAATGAAATGTACAATGGAATTACAGGAATTGCAGAACTTGCCTGTGTTACTAAGGCTTTATTTACAGAAACATAAGCTTTACCACTAATATCTTTTAGACTATCTGAAATTGTAAATGCTGTAGCTTCTAAATGATCTTTAGCTGCGCCTATTGTTCCGTTTCTATAAACAGGTTTAGTAACTTCTGGGCCAATGTAAGAATAAGCTACCGTAGTGGCTCCTTCTGCTAAAACGTCTGCATTTTTTAAAGCATCCATCCACATCTGCCAATCTTCTCCACCCATTACAGTTACCGTATTTGCTACATCTTCTCCTTCTGCAGCATTTATAGATACTTCAGAAACATTACCTGTATGAAAATCTACTGTTTTGTTACTAAATGTTTGTCCTATAGGTTTTAAAACAGACTTGAAACGCTTACCAGTTTCAGGATGCGTTCTAACTGGTGATGCCAAACTGTAAATTACCAAATCAATTTTACCTAAATCTTCTTTAATTAGGTTGATGGTTTGGTCTTTAATTTCATTAGAAAAAGCATCTCCATTAATACTTTTTGCATACAAACCAGCTTCATGAGCTTGTTTTTCAAAAGCAGCAGTATTGTAAAATCCTGGTGAAGCAGGTCTTCCTGGAGTTGATGGTTTATCGAAGAAAACCCCAATAGTAGCCGCATTTGAACCAAATGCACTTGTTATTCTAGAAGCCAATCCAAAACCTGTAGAAGAACCAATAACTAATACTTTTTTTGCTCCTTCTATTTTTCCTTTCGATTTTACATATTCAATTTGATTGATTACATTTTGTTCACAACCTTTTGGATGCGCTGTTAAACATATAAATCCTCTTACTCTTGGTGCTATAATCATTTTTAATGGTTATTGTTGAAGCAAAACTTCAATAAAAAATCGTCATCATGAAGGAAAAATGACGGAATAATTTATTTTAATATTGAGATTGCCACGTCGTTCCTCCTCGCAGTGACAAAATATAATATTTCTATTTTGATAAGAAAGAAATTACATTTTCTTCTACTCTTTGCAACACCTTTTCTGTAGATGCTTTTACAAATGTTTCTCCTGTAATCTGCTCGTACAATTCTATATATCTGTTTGAAATTTCTATTATTTTTTCATCAGACATTTCTGGAATTTGTTGCCCATCTTTACCTTGAAAACCGTTTTCTATCAACCACTGGCGTACAAATTCTTTAGATAATTGTTTTTGAGTTTCTCCCTTTTGTTGTCTTTCTTCATAACCATCAGCATAAAAATAACGAGAAGAATCAGGCGTATGAATTTCATCAATCAATACAATTTTACCTTCTTTTGTTTTCCCAAATTCGTACTTAGTATCTACTAAAATTAGCCCTCTTTTGGCAGCAATTTCAGTTCCTCTTTTAAATAATTTTCTAGTATAATCTTCTAAAACCAAATAATCTTCTTCTGAAACTATTTTGTTTTTCAAAATATCTTCTCTTGAAATATCTTCATCGTGCTCTCCATTATCAGCTTTTGTTGAAGGTGTAATAATAGGTTCAGGAAATTTATCATTTTCTTGCATTCCTTCTGGCATTGCAACTCCACACAAGGTTCTTTTTCCAGCTTTATATTCGCGAGCTGCATGCCCCGATAAATAACCACGAATAACCATTTCTACTTTAAAAGGTTCGCACAAATGCCCAACTGCAACATTTTCATCTGGATTTGCCAACAGCCAATTCGGAACGATATCTACAGTTTCTAACATCATTTTTGTGGCAATCTGGTTTAAAATTTGTCCTTTAAAAGGAATTTGACGAGGCATAATTACATCAAAAGCAGACAGTCTGTCTGTGGCAATCATTACCAAAAGTTCGTCATTTATATTATAAACCTCTCTTACTTTTCCTTTATAAACCGATTTTTGATTTGGAAACTTATAATTAGTTTCGTTTATGGTGTTCATGTTAGATATTTATTAAAACTGCAGCAAAAATAAGTGTTTTGTAATATAAAACAGACGCATATACTTTTTTTTAGAAATTTTAATATCATAATATTAAATTAACAATATCATAATTTATAAAGTTTATTTAACTTTAAATAAAAGTATTTTTTACAATGTTATAACTTCTAATTAATAGTAGACCTCATTTTAATTCATTCCTTAGAGCTCCTAATTTAAACAAATATTAAAATGAAAAAAACTACTTTTTTAACTAGCTTAATGCTAGTGTTTTCTATTACTTTTTTAACCGCTCAAAACGAGTTAAAACACCTTTCTAGTTATCAAACAAATACAGAAGGTGTAGCAGAAACAGTTGCTTTTGATGTTACTAATAAACGTGCTGTATTTACTAGTTCAGAAAACAATAATTTAACTTTTATAGATATTAGTAATCCTGCCTCACCAACTTTATTTACTACTATAGATTTATCTATTTATGGTGGTGGTCCAAATTCAATTGCAATTAACGGAAATATTATTGCTGTAGCTATAGAAGCAAACACAAAACAAGATTTAGGAAAAGTTGTTTTTTTTGATTTATCAGGTACTTATGTAAATGATGTTACTGTTGGTTCTCTACCAGATATGTTGACTTTTACACCAGACGGAACTAAAGTTTTGGTAGCTAATGAAGGGGAACCAAATAAAGATTATTCTATAGACCCAGAAGGATCTATTTCTGTAATTGATGTTAGTAGTGGTGCAGCTTCTGCATCTGTAACGTCAATTAACTTTAATAGTTATAATGATAAAAAAGAATCACTAAAAAACAAAGGTATTCGTATTTTTGGTAATAACGGATCTGCTACTGTTTCGCAAGATTTAGAGCCAGAATTTATTACTGTTATTAAAGATGGTACTAAAGCTTATGTAAACTGCCAAGAAGCAAATGCTCTTATAGTTTTAGACTTAACAAACAATACAATTTTAGATATTTTACCTTTAGGTTACAAAAACCATGCATTAGGTACTCCAAAAGTAACTAGCTATAAATTAAATGAGTTAGTTACAAATTGGCCTGCCTTAGGAATACCTACTTATGATGGCGGACAACCAGAAGTTATGCTTGGTGGTTTTTCTGGATTATTTTTCGATGAAATTAATTCTACAGAAACAGATTATGTTTTTTATGCTGTTCCTGACAGAGGCCCTAATGATAGCCCCGTAAAAGTAGCAGATGTAACTCCAACTCCTACTAAAAATTTAAGACCTTTTAAATTACCTAACTATCAAGGTAGAATTGTAAAATTCACCTTAAATAAAACAAACGGAACTGTTACTCTAGATGATCAAATTATGCTTACCAGAAAAGATGGTACAACACCAATTACTGGTAAAGGAAACATACCTGGTTATGATGAAGTTCCTGTAATATATACAGATGCAAATACTACTTATACCAATATTGATTATACAAGTGGATCAGAAGAATATCACGCATTACCTTTTGATGCTTATGGAGGTGACTTTGAAGGTGTTTTGATTGACAAAGATGGTAACTTTTGGATGTGTGACGAGTACAGACCAGCCATCTATAAGTTTGATAATACAGGGAAATTAATAGAACGTTTTGTTTCTAAAGGTGCTTCTTTATTAGGTACAACAAGTATGCCTGTAGGTACTTATGGTGCAGAAACTTTACCAGAAGTGTACAACAAAAGAAGAGCAAATAGAGGTTTTGAAGCAATTGCTTATGACAAAGAAAATCATATTATTTATGCTTTTATTCAATCTCCTTTATATAATCCTTCTAGTGGTACAAAAGACAATTCTGATGTGATTCGAATTTTAGGAATTGATGCTAATGATGGAACACCAGTAAGTGAATATGTCTATTTATTAGAAAGAAACAAAGACGCTGGTTATTCTTCTTCTAGAATAGATAAAATCGGTGATGCTGTATTTACAGAAAATGGTAAATTTTTAGTGATAGAAAGAGACTCTGAAGCTGCATCTGTAGCACATGGTAAAAAATATGTTTTTGAAATAGACATTAATTCTGCGACCAATATTTTAAACACAACTTTTACTGGAAAAGAATTAGAAGAACTAACTGCAGACGAAATATTGGCACAATCTATAATACCAGTTCATAAAAACAAAGTAATTAATTTACCTAGTGTAGGTTACCAAGGTTCTGATAAAGCAGAAGGGATTGCATTATTACCAAATAACGAAATTGCTGTTTTAAATGATAATGATTTTGGTTTAGCAGGTGCTGGTACTACAGACAACAGTGTTTTAGGTATTATTTCTTTTAATGCAGATTATGGTTTTGATGCATCTAATAAAGATGATAAAATAAACATTACTCAACACCCAACTTTAGGTATGTTTATGCCAGATGCAATTAGCTCTTATACTATTAATGGTTTAAATTATATTGTTACTGCAAATGAAGGAGACTCTAGAGATTATGATGGATATTCAGAAGAGGTAAGAGTTAAAGATTTAAACTTAAATACGGCGTATTATCCTGAAGCAACAACATTACAAACAGATGAAAATCTTGGCCGATTAAAAACAACTACTGCCAATGGAGATTATAATAATGATGGTAATTTTGAGCAAATCTATTCTTATGGTGCAAGATCTTTTTCAATTTTTGACGAATATGGAAATTTAGTATTTGATAGCGCTAATCAATTTGGATTAAAAATAGCTGAAGAAGAAGCAACATTATTCAACCAAGATGAGGAAAAATTTGACGGAAGATCTGATGATAAAGGTGGGGAACCAGAAGCACTTGCAATAGGCACAATTGAAGACAGAACCTATGCTTTTATAGGCTTAGAAAGACAAAGCTCTATTTTAATGTACGACATTACAAACCCTAAAGATGTTGAATTTATTACTTATTATAATGGAAATGTAACGGCAAATGATATTGCTCCTGAAATTATTAAATTTATTACTGCTTCAGAAAGCCCAAATGGTAAAAACTTATTATTAGTGGGTTATGAAGTAAGTGGATCTATGGGTATTTTAGAAATTAATGAAGATGCTTTAAATGTTAGTAAAGAAGTTGCTGAAAACAACTTTAAAATTTATCCAAATCCTGTTTTAAACAAAGATTTAAAATTTAATAAAACAATATCTGGTGTAATTTACAATACAAACGGACAAGAAGTTGCTAAATTTAAGAATGTAACCTCTATAAATACTTCTGAATTAAATTCTGGCATTTATATTATTAAAACAATTAACAACGGAGTTAAGCGTTTTTTAAAGTTGTAAAACCTACAATTTTTTAAATTAAAATCCCGATTAGTAATCGGGATTTTTTTATTGTAATAATAATCAGGTTGTTTTTTAAGCTTATTTTTTTGAATAATAATTGGGTATGGTAAGAAATTTTAAAATTCCATTACTTACTGTATGAAAAAATTAAATATAAACAACCAATATAAAAGTAATCTTATAGTATTAACTTCTCTTTTTCAATTTTTATCACTCTGTCTCAATTCCTTTATAAGCTGAAATTATTTTCTTAACCAATCGATGTCTCACCACGTCTTTGTCATCTAAGTACACTTGAGCAATTCCATTGATATCTTTTAAAGCCAATAAAGATTCTTTTAAACCAGAAACCTGTTTTCTTGGTAAATCTATTTGCCCAGGGTCTCCAGTAATAATAAATTTTGCGTGCATTCCCATTCTGGTTAAAAACATTTTCATCTGATTGTGGGTAGTGTTTTGTGCTTCGTCTAAAATTACAAATGCATTGTCTAGCGTACGACCACGCATAAAAGCCAATGGAGCTATTTGTATGACTCCTTTTTCTAAATGAGATTCTAGTTTTTCATGCGGAATCATATCTCGTAAAGCATCATACAAAGGCTGCATGTACGGGTCTAATTTTTCTTTTAAATCTCCCGGTAAAAAACCTAAATTTTCACCAGATTCAACTGCCGGTCTTGTTAAAATAATTCGTCTAACTTCTTTTTCTTTTAGCGCTTTTACCGCTAAGGCAACTGCCGTGTACGTTTTACCTGTTCCTGCCGGACCAACCGCAAACAACATATCATTCTTTTGCATTAATGAAACCATTTTACGTTGGTTCTCTGTTTGTGGTTTAATTAGCTTTCCACTAACTCCATGAACCAAAACGTCTTTAGCATTTTTTGCTGCGGCTGTTTTTTCTTCATTTCCAGTAGAGGTTAAAATACGTTCAATGCTATTTTCATCTAATTTATTATAGCGATTAAAATATTTAATTAAGCGTTGCAGTCTAGTTTCAAATTCGTCTAAAATTTCAGCCTCTCCATAAATTTTAAGTTGCGTGCCCCTAGCTACAATTTTAATTTTAGGAAAATATCTTCTTAATTGTTCTACAGTACTGTTGTGCGCTCCAAAAAAATCGCTAGGGTTAATTTCTGTAAGTTCGATAATGCGTTCGTTCAAATGTCTTAAGATTTTAAATTATCATACAAATATTTAAATCCTGAATCAAGTTCGGGATTACTGTTTTAATAGGCAATCGAATCTTTAATTAACAACTTTATTTATAAAACTTAGCTCATCTAATTTTTAAAATACTGACTATCAAATTCATCTTAAATAAGCTTTGGTTGATATTTTAAAGTAAATTTTATCTTTTAAAGATCCTTATTCTTTTCGATTAAAAATACAATTAAATTTATCAAATTGTTTAGCTTTGTAGTAAATAATCAATAATCTTTTTCACATTTAATTAACAGCAAAAGGGAATGTCTTTTATAACATTAACTACAGATTTTGGCACGAAAGACCATTTTGTTGGCGCTGTTAAGGGAGCAATCTATTCTGAACTTCCTGATGCTAAAATTATTGATATTACTCACCAAATTACTCCTTTTAGCATTACAGAAACGGCTTATGTATTAAAAAATGCTTACAAAAGTTTCCCTAAAGGAACCATACATATTATTGGTGTAGATTCTGAGTTAAGCCCAGAAAACAAACATATTGCCTTAGAGCTAGATGAGCACTTTTTTGTGTGTCCAGACAACGGAATTATTTCTATGATTGCTTCTGAAATAAAACCTACTAAGGTTGTAGAAATTAATATTCACGATAGAATAGAAAGTAGTTTTCCGGTTTTAGACGTTTTTGTACAAGTAGCTTGTTTTATTGCGCGTGGAGGAAATTTAACTGTAATTGGTAAAGAAATTAAAGAATTTAAACAGCTTATTGAAATTAAACCGAAAGTAAACCAACAACAAACTCAAATTATTGGAGGTGTAATTTACATTGATAATTATGGCAACGTAATTACCAATATTAGTAAGAAAATGTTTACAGAAATTGGAAAAGGAAGGCGTTTTACTGCACAAGCCAAACGGTATAAATTTTCTAAAATATACTCTAGGTATAATGAAATTGTAAATGAAAATGCAAAAGACAAAAGTGTTTTTGATGGAGATTGTTTAGCTATATTTAATTCTGCTGGATTTTTAGAAATTGCCATTTACAAAAGTAACTTAGAAAGCGTTGGTGGTGCATCTTCTTTACTAGGTTTACAATATAGAGACTCGATAACTTTAGAGTTTTTTACAGATACCAAACCAGAATTTACAACGTT
>CAYPHE010000054.1:0-1703 GCA_964410075.1 uncultured Polaribacter sp. | reverse complement strand
TTAAAAAAAGAATTCAACTCATTTTTTTCTAGCCCAATAGCCTATTTAGCTATTGGTGTTTTTTTGGTAATGAATGGTTTGTTTCTTTGGGTTTTTAATGGCGAATTCAATATTTTAAACGCTGGTTTTGCCGATATTAACTCGTTTTTCTTTTTAGCCCCTTGGTTGTTGTTATTTTTAATTCCTGCAATAACTATGAAAAGTTTTGCAGATGAATTCAATAACGGAACTATAGAAATTTTACAAACCAAACCTGTTAGCAACTGGCAAATTGTATTGGGTAAATTCTGGGCTTCTTTGTTATTAATTAGTATAGCAATATTACCAACATTTCTTTATATCTATACTATAAATTCATTAGCTAATCCTGAAGGAAATATCGATTTTGGAAGTATTATCGGTTCATATTTTGGATTGTTATTTTTAACAGCTACCTACTCTGCCATTGGTTTATTTTCATCATCACTTACCAAAAACCAAATTATTGCGTTTATTACAAGTATTTGTATTACGTTTTTTTTGTTTTATGGCTTAGATGAAATTTCAGATTTATTACAAAGTCTTTCAATTTCTAAATTGGGAATTAACGAACACTTTAAAAGTATTTCTAGAGGAGTTTTAGACACTAGAGACATTATTTACTTTATTAGTGTAACTCTTTTCTTTTTATTTATAACTAAAACTAGATTAGAAAATGAATAAAAAGATAAAACACATTTTTCTGGTTTTTATTAGTTTATTGCTCTTAAATAGTATTAGCCAATATGTTTACCAAAGATTTGATTTAACTGCAGATAAACGATATACTTTATCTAAAACAACTAAGAATATTGTTGACAATGTAAATGAAAAATTGTTTATAACTGTTTATTTAGAAGGAGATTTCCCCTCCGAATTTAATAGACTTCAACAAGAAACAAAACAGTACTTAGAAGAATTATCTGCTGAAAACAGTAATATTATCATCAATTTTGAAAACCCTGAAGGCATAAAAGATGATTTGGTTGAAAAAGGAATGTTACCTAGCAGATTAACGGTTGAGGAAAACGGAAAATTATCGGAAGCTATTATTTTTCCTTGGGCAGAAATCAACTACTTATCTAAAACAAACATTGTTTCTTTATTGCCTAAAAATTTAGTTGCTAGCCAAGAAGCACAATTACAAAATGCTATTGAAAAATTAGAATTTTTGTTTTCAGATGCTATCAACTTTATTCTTAAAAAGAAACAAAAAAGAGTTGCGGTATTAACAGGAAACGGACAATTATCCGATATTTATCAATATAGCTTTTTAAGTGAAGTAACTAAAAAGTATAAACTGGCAAAATTCACTTTAGATTCTGTTGCTACAAATCCACAACAAACCTTACAAGATTTGTCTGGTTTAGATTTGGCTATCATAGCCAAACCAACGGAGCAGTTTACAGAAAATGAAAAATTTGTTCTAGATCAATTTATAACTAACGGAGGAAAAACGTTGTGGATGATTGATAATGTGCAAGCCGACCAAGACAGTTTATTTAATGGCGGAAAACTACTGGCTTACCCAAGAGATTTAAACCTTACGGATTTATTATTTACCTACGGGATTCGGATCAATTCTTCTTTAATTAAAGATTTATATGCTGCTCAAATTCCTCTAGCTACGGGTAAAATTGGAAATCAAACACAGTTTAAAAATTTAGAATGGTTTTTTAACCCTG
>CAYPHE010000053.1:0-12258 GCA_964410075.1 uncultured Polaribacter sp. | reverse complement strand
TAGTTTTTAAATCGAACTCACGTTAATTAGAAAATGGCTCAACTAAACTAGTTTGTTTTAGGAATAAAAAAAGACTGCAATTTTGCAGTCTTTATATTTTTAAGAATAACGAATTTAAATATCGTCAAAAGAAACGTCTGTAAAACTATCTGCAGACTTTATTTCTTCCTCTAAACTTGTAGCTTCTTTTTTATAATCTTTTTGGTGGCGTTCGCTAATTACTTCGCTACCTTTTTCATTTACAATAAAAGAAGTTGCTTTGCTTAACATTTCTTGAAAATCTTCAAAATCTTCTTTATATAAATAAATTTTGTGCTTTTGATAATGAAAACTTCCATCATCGTGTGTAAATTTTTTACTTTCTGTAACAGTTAAGTAATAATCGTCTGCTTTAGTAGCTCTTACATCAAAAAAATATGTTCTTCTTCCTGCTCTTAATACTTGAGAAAAAATTTCTTCCTGTTCAACTCTCTCTGCCATTTTCTTTTAGTTGTTATAAATTGATTGTTCCAACAAATCTAAAAAAATATTTTAGGTAGCCATGACAAAGATTAATTTTCTTTTTCTAAAAGTTGTTGATCATACAATTCTTTGTAGTATCCTTTTTTGTTAATTAACTGACTGTGAGTGCCTTCTTGAATTATTTCACCTTCGTCTAGTACGAAAATTTTATCAGCATTTTTTGCCGAAGAAACCCTGTGACTGATAATAAAAGTAGTTTTATTTTTAGAAACTTTTTGAAGATTAGATAGTATTTTCTCTTCCGTTTCTGTATCTACAGCAGATAAACAGTCATCAAAAATTAAAATTTTAGGATCTTTAATTATTGCGCGTGCAATAGATACACGTTGTTTTTGGCCACCAGAAAGGGTTACACCGCGTTCCCCTAAAATAGTTTCGTATCCTTTTGGAAAATCAATTATATTTTTATGTACATCTGCACTTTTAGCCGCTTCGATAATTTCTTCATCTGTAGCATCTTCCTTACCAAATTTTATATTGCTGGCAATAGTTTCAGAAAATAAAAAAGGATCTTGAGGTACAAAACCAATTTGACTTCTAACATCATTTAAATTGGCTTGTGTAATTTCTTTTCCATCCAATAAAATGCTTCCTTTTGTAGTATCGTACAATCTTGCAATTAGTTCTATTATAGTAGATTTTCCAGAACCTGTTTTTCCTAAAATAGCAACGGTTTCTCCTGATTTTACAGTAAAACTAATATTTTTTAAAGCAGTAATATTGGTGTCATCATAAGTAAATGTAACCTCTTTAAAAGCAACATTTCCTTCTAAATTTGTAGCTATTTCTGCTGTGTTTTTAATTTCAGGAACATGTTTTAAAAACTCATTAATTCTTTCTTGAGAAGCTTCAGCTTGCTGAACCATAGAAGTTACCCAACCAACAATAGCTACAGGCCAGGTTAAGTAATTTACGTACAATAAGAACTCAATAATAGTTCCTATTTTAATTTCATTATTAATGTACTGTTTTCCTCCAATATAAATTACAATAATATTGCTAACCCCAATTAGCAAAATCATTATTGGAAAAAATAAAGCATTTGCTTTCGTTAAATGAATATTTTTTTCTTTACTAGCATCTGCAATTTCATCAAAACCCTTAATAATAGAGGGTTCTATTCCGTAAGATTTCACAACGTTAATTCCAGAAAAAAACTCTTGATTAAATGTGGTTAGTTTCGATAAATATTGTTGAACAATTGCCGTTCTTTTATGTATAACTTTACTTAATACAAATACAGAAGCAGATAAAATAGGAAATGGAATTAAAGTATATAGCGTAAGTTTTACATCAATTCGCAACATTTCTGTAAAACAAACTGCAAATAAAACAACCATGTTTACGGTATACATTACTGCAGGGCCAAAATAACTTCTTACTTTGCCAACGTCTTCACTAATTCTATTCATTAAATCGCCTGTTCTATTTTTTTTATAGAAGTTTAAAGACAATTTTTGATATTGCGCATAAATTTCGTTTTTCAAATCATATTCTACCAAACGAGAAGTTACAATTATGGTTTGACGCATTAAAAAAGTAAAAAAACCAGAAACTAACGTAAAACCAATAATCCAAAGGATATTAATAAAAAGTTCTTGCTTTACAACGGCTAAATCTGTAATAATGTCTTTTTGATATTCATCAACAACATTTAAAGATTCTCCAACAATACCAGGTACTTTTATAAATAAATATCGTGAAGCTACAGTAATTAAAATTCCTGTTATAAAACGCCATTTATATTTTACAAAGTATTTGTTTAGGTATTTTAATTCTTTCAAAAGATGCAGTTATTTTAAAATTCGAAATTACAATCTTAGCAAAGAAAAGATATTATCATTATGTTAAAAGACATTTTTTTCTTGCTAAATAACTGCTTGCGAATATACTATTAAAATACAATAAAATTTATAGAAAACTAAGCTTGTAAAAACAAAATAATACTATTTTTGCAGCAGTTAAAAAACTCCTATTTATAAATAAGTTCTTTAAATTATGATTAATAGAAGACATATTAGAGTCAAAGTAATGCAATCTGTATACGCAATGTCTCAATCTAAAAATGATGACCTTGTTAGAGAAGAAAAATTCTTAAAACATAGCATTTTAAAAATGTTTGACTTGTATGTTTTAAACCTACAACTTCTGGTAGAAGTTCAAAAACTAGCAGATAAAAAAATTAATCTAGCAAAAAAGAAAATTCTTGCTACCAAAGAAGAATTAGCACCAAACACAAAATTTATCGATAATAAAATTATTCAATCTATAGCAGAAAGCGTTAGTGTTGAGAGTTATATAGAAGTAAACCAGTTGAACAATTGGCAATTGGATGACGAATATGTAAAGATTGTTTTTGATGAATTGCAAAAAAGTGATTTATACAAGAAATATTTAAATACTGTAGAAAATTCTTTTAAAGTAGATAAAGCTTTTGTAATTGATTTTTTTAAAGAAATTATAGCACCAAATGAGAAGTTAGCAGAGTATTATGAAGATAAAATGATTTCTTGGGTAGATGATATTCCTTTTGTAAATACTTGGGTTGTAAAAACATTAAGTAAACAAAAAGCTAACCGTACTTTTTTATTAGGCACTTTATATAAAGATAAAGATGATGAGGATTTTGTTTCGGATCTGTTTAGAAAAACGGTGTTAAAACAACAAGAATACGAACAAGATATTGAGGCAAAAACACCAAATTGGGAAAAAGACCGAATTGCAGAAATAGATATGATTCTTATTAAAATGGCAATAACAGAGTTTTTACATTTTCCATCTATACCAACAAGAGTAACTATTAATGAGTTTATAGAAATAGCAAAAGATTATTCTACAGATAAAAGTAGCTATTTTATAAATGGTGTTTTAGATAAGATTTCTAAAGAATACATTCAAGATAATAAAATTGTTAAAATTGGTAGAGGCTTATTATAGTATTTGTAAGCCATAATTAATTTAGTATTTTTACGCAAAATATATTCAAATGAAAAAAATATCGATACTTATAGTACTTTCTATTGCAATTGGTTTTACTTCATGTAAAAACGGAGGAGATGCAACAACAAAAATTAATAAAGCAAACTTAGAAGAAGCTTCAAATAGAGATGCCGAAATTAAAAAAGGAACAGCTTCTATAGCATTTGACAAGACTGTTTACGATTTTGGTACTGTAAATGAAGGAGATATTGTAGAAACTTCTTTTGAAGTTACCAATTCTGGAAAAACAGATTTAGTAATTACAAATGCACAAGGTTCTTGTGGTTGTACAGTTCCTGTTTGGCCAAAAAAACCAATAAAACCAGGTGAAACTGCTACAGTTGATGTAAAGTTTAATACTTCGGGTAAACCAAATAAACAAAGTAAAACAGTTACTTTAACTACCAATACAGAATCTGGTAGAGAAGTATTAACGGTAAAAGGTTCTGTAATTCCAAAAGCAAAAAAATAAATGTATTTAGTTACTTTTTTACAAGCAGCTAGTGGTACACTGGCAAGTATGTTACCTTTCATAGCAATTATTGCTGTTTTTTACTTCTTTATGATTCGTCCTCAGATGAAAAAACAAAAGAAAGAAAAAGCATTTCAGCAAGAAATAAAAAAAGGAAGTAAAGTTGTTACTACCAGTGGTATTCATGGTAAAATTTCTGAGGTAAATACTACAGATAATACAGTAACTATAGAAACTGGTGCTGGTAAAATAAAATTTGAGCGTTCTGCAATTTCTATGGAAATGAGTAAAAAATATATAGCTCCAGAAAAAGTAGAAAAGAAATAAATACTTTTTAAAATTTTATGTAGAAGTGAGTTTTATTAAAAATAGAACTCACTTTTTTTATTTATAGCTTTTATGTAGATTGCATTAGTAAATAACAGTAACTGTGAAAAAAGACAAAGGTATTTCTAAGGCATTTCTTATTTTTTTAGTAATTTCTATAGGAATTTGGTTGTTAACTACTTTATCTAAAAGCTACAATACTACTATAGATTTTCCTGTAAAGTATCAAGAATTGTCTCAAAATAGGTTGTTAAAAAACGAACCATTACAGTCTATTAATATTGAAATAAATGCCACTGGGTTTAAAATTTTGGCTTGTAAATTTGTAACCAATCCAATTTTGTTGCAAACAGATCGTTTGAGAAAAAAAACAGGAGACCTCTATTATTTTTTACCTCGGTTGCAAAAAAACGCAATAGTAAAGCAGTTGCCATCTCAATTACAATCAGTAGAAATTTTACAAGATACCATCTATATGAAAATAGGTGTTTTAGCTACAAAAAAAGTAGCTGTAAAGCCTAGTGTTAATCTTAATTTTAAGGTAGGTTATGATTTGTTAGGAGATATTAAGTTAGCACCAGATAGTATTAAAATTTCAGGAACTAAATCTAAATTAGATGTTATTAATAGTATTCAGCTAGAAAATATAGAACTAAATCAGGTTTATGAAGATTTTAGTAAAGAGATAGCTGTAAAGAAAGATACGTTGTATGCTGGGGTAAAATTCGATACAAAAACAGTACTTGTTTCCGGTAAAGTAGAGCAATTTACAGAAGGTAGTGTTGAAATTCCTTTTGAAATAACCAATGCAACTAAATCTGAAAAAGAGGAGTTAACTACTTTAACTAAAAATGTTAAAGTAACTTTTGTGGTAGGGTTGTCCGATTTTGAGTCGATTACAGAAACTGATTTTATTGTTGTATGCGACTATAGTATGGCTAAAGAAAATAACTTGAATTACTTAATTCCTAAACTAATTGCCAAACCAGCTCAAATAAAAAGCTACACAATTACACCAAATACTATTGATTTTTTAATACAAAAAGAATTATGATTGTTGGGCTAACTGGTGGTATAGGAAGCGGTAAATCAACTGTAATTCAGTTTTTTGAAAACTATAACAATGTAGCAGTTTATATTGCTGATGTTGAAGCGAAAAAATTAATACATACTTCTAAGGTTATTCAACAAAAAATTATAGAAAATTTTGGTAAAGAAGCATACTCAGAAGGAGTTTTAAATAGAAAGTACTTAGCAGATATTGTGTTTACAAATAAAGAAAAATTAACTGTTCTAAATAGTATTATTCACCCAGAGGTAAAAAAAGATTTTCTTAATTTTTCTTTAAAGCAAAACAATCAATCGTACGTGATTTATGAAAGTGCTTTACTTTTCGAAACTCAAAACAATACTATTTTCGATAAAATTATATGTGTTTCTGCTCCATTAGAAGTTAGAATAGAAAGAGTAATTCAAAGAGACAGAATTACAAGAGAAGAGGCGCTAAGCAGGGTTTCAAATCAAATGAGTCAAAACAAAAAAATACTACAATCTCATTATCATATAGAAAATATCGACTTAAATACTACAAGAAATCACGTTGATAGAATTCATAATATTTTAACAAAAACACTAACTTGATTTTTTGTTAATTTAACCAAATTGTTAAATTCCTCTTAAAAACTTAACGTTTTAAGAGATTAGTTTCATAAAATACAATTGCTTGTTATAGAAAATACTAATTTTACATCATATGGGTAAAAAAGTATTTATTCTTATTGTTATTTTAATGAGTATATCTTTAATAGGGATAATTGCTGTTCAAGTCTATTGGATTGACAATGCTCTAGAAAGTAAGAAAGAACAATTTAGTAATGATGTAATTAAATCTATAGGTAGAGCATCTGAGAAAATAAATGAAAGAGAAGAAGATACTTACGAAAAGAAAATAGAGACTTTAATAAATACTAAAGTTGTTGCAGATGGTGCTCAAATGAAGAATTTCCTTTTTCAGCAAATAGATACCACCAATAGAGAGACTTTTACTTTCGGAACAACAATTCTAGAAGAAAATTTTAAAATACCAACAGATTTTTTAGATAACGACTCTATAATCTATAAGAGGCTTACGGGTAAAAAAGACTATTTTCAAAGTACTTATATAAAAGGGTCAGATAATTTATTTTCTGTAAATGATGAAAACCGATTTTCATTTACAAAAAGATTGTCTAATCTAGAAAGAGAACAATTCAAAGACATTTTTAAGGATATAAACAGTAGAAAACCAATTCATAAAAGGGTAACTAATAAAGAATTGACAAATATCTTAAAACATGAATTTCAAAAGAATAATATCAATTTAGAGTTTAAATACGGCGTATATAGTAAAGATAATTTGGCAACAAAATTAAAATCTGGTTACTATACAATAAATACAAAAGATAGTTTTAGTTATCCTTTGTTTTATGACACCGATGGTAATGTAGAATATCAACTCTATGTTACTTTTCCAGACAAGAACGAACATATTCTTGGAGGACTTTCAAGTATTTTATTACTCTCTTTATTCTTTATTTTAATAATTATTTTAACCTTTTCAGGTTCTTTATATCAATTAATTCGTCAAAAAAAGATATCAGAAATAAAAACAGATTTTATCAATAACATGACACACGAATTTAAAACACCAATTGCAACCATAAATTTGGCTTTAGATTCAATAAAAAATCCTAAAATTTTAAATGATAACGAAAAAGTAATGCGTTACGTTAAAATGATTAGAGATGAGAATAAAAGAATGCATGCCCAAGTAGAAAATGTATTGCGCATTTCTAGATTAGAAAAAAATCAGACCGAAATTGTTAAGGAAGCAGTAGATATGCACGACATAGTAGATGACGCTGTTAATCATGTTCAATTAATTATAAATAATAGAAACGGTAAACTAACAACACATTTTGAAGCAATAACTTCAGATATTTCTGGAAACCAGTTTCATTTAACCAATGTTGTAGTCAATATATTAGAAAATGCTATCAAATACTCCGAAGGAGCACCAGTTATAGATGTATTTACAGAAAGTACAAACAGTTTTTTCATATTTAAAATAAAAGATGAGGGAATTGGAATGACTAAAAATGTTCAAAAGCATGTGTTTGATAAATTTTATAGAGAACAAGGAGGAAACGTTCATGACGTAAAAGGTCATGGATTAGGTTTGGCTTATGTAAAAGAAATCGTAGAAAAGCATCATGGAACGGCTTTTGTAGAAAGTGAAAAAGGTAAAGGAAGCACCTTTACAATTAAATTACCTTTAATTTAAAAATCAATAAAAATGGGAAGTAAAAAGATTTTATTAGTAGAAGACGATCCGAATTTCGGAACAGTCTTAAAAGACTATTTAGCATTAAACGACTATAACGTTACACATGCTAAAGACGGTATAGAAGGCTTAATTATGTTTAAAAATAGCGATTATGATATGTGTATTTTAGATGTAATGATGCCAAGAAAAGACGGTTTTTCTTTAGCAACAGACATTAGAAGTACCAACAAAGAAATTCCGATTATATTTTTAACAGCAAAAACATTAAAAGAAGATGTTTTAAGAGGTTACTCTGTTGGAGCAGACGATTATTTAAACAAACCTTTCGACTCTGAAGTTTTGTTACATAAAATCAAAGCAATTTTACAAAGAAAAGAAACCGATAAAACAGCAGAGTCAGAAGAATTTGAGTTTAATATTGGAAACTTTTTCTTTAATTCTAAATTACGACACTTATCTGTAGGTAAAGATGCAGAACCAATTAAATTGTCTCCAAAAGAAAGTAAATTATTACGCATGTTAGCCATTCATAAAAACGATTTAATGCCTAGAGAATTGGCATTAACTAAAATTTGGAGAGATGACAATTATTTTACATCTAGAAGTATGGATGTATACATTGCCAAATTGCGTAAGTATTTAAAACAAGACGAAAACGTAGAAATTTTAAATATCCATGGAGAAGGATTTCGTTTGGTAGACAAATCTTAAAAAATAAAACTTCCCGAAAAATAGAAACTATCTAAAAAGTAGTAACTTTTGTCATTTTAAGCAAAATGTAATGGAGTCGAAAAATCTAAATCATTAAAATTTAATAATTTAGATTGCTCCATAAAAGTGATAATGAAAGGTTAAAAATACTTTTTAGATAGTCTTTTAAAATACCAATGGCTGAATTTATTAAAATATATAACGAAAACCCAAATCCAAAAGCTATTCAAAAGGTAGTTAATACCTTAAAAAATGGTGGTTTGGTCATTTATCCTACAGATACTGTTTATGGTTTGGGTTGCGATTTATCCAATAACAAAGCCTTAGAAAAAATTGCTAAAATTAAAAACGTAAAGTTAGATAAAGCAAAATTTTCTTTTATCTGTAGTAGCTTAAGTAATCTTTCCGATTATGTAAAACAAATAGATACAGCAACTTTTAAGATTTTAAAAAGAGCGTTTCCTGGACCTTACACATTTATTTTACCAGGTAGTAATAACTTACCAAAAGTTTTTAAAAAGAAAAAAACAGTAGGTTTACGAATTCCAGATAATAATATCATCCAAAGTATTTTACAAGAATTGGGTAACCCAATAGCATCTACTTCTATAAGAGACGATGATGATATTTTAGAATACACCACAGACCCAGAACTTATTTACGAAAAATGGAAAAATAAAGTAGATTTGGTTATCGACGGTGGTTACGGTGGCAATTTAGCTTCCACAATTATAGATCTAACAGATGATCCTACAGTAATAAGAGAAGGTAAAGGTAAGTTAGATATCTTATAATTTTTTTTGAAGCAGAAACCTGCTTTCCGCTACAATCTCTGAAACAAGTTCAGAGGATTTTCACTTCAATCAGGGCTAGCACTACTTGCTTACAGTAGTCTTAAATTGTAAAGTCACTTTATAATTTAATCATCTAATTATTTTAAAGCGCTAAACTTTCTTCTTTTCATAACAAAATATTGCCAAACAATACTAATATGTTGATAATAGTGTTGCTTTTTTTGAAGCGTTTTTCTTTTAGCAAGAAACTTAAAGAAATTTCCATAAAAACTAAAATGTGCTTTTAAAATAGCAAGTGTATGAATAGGACGTAATTCTAAAATAAACTTTATACCTGCAATACCATCTAAAATTAAACGAGAAAATAATACAAATAAAAAATATTGTTTAGGAACGTTTTTGGTAATGCTTAACAAACTATTTCTAAAATTTAAAAACGTTTTTCTTGGATTAGTTTCCTGTAAAGTAGCTCCACCAACATGGTAAACAGTTGAAGCTCCAACATACTTAATATCGTAACCTAAGTTTTGTGTTCTCCAGCATAAATCTATTTCTTCTTGATGCGCAAAATAATCTTCATCTAATCCCCCCAATTTTTTAAAAACAGTACTTCTAACAAATAAACAAGCACCAGAAGCCCAAAAAATAGTCTTAGTATCATTAAATTGGTTGTCATCCTTTTCAATAGAATTAAAAACACGCCCTCTACAATACGGGTAGCCATATAAATCTATAAAACCACCTGCAGCTCCAGCATATTCGAACTTTGTTTTGTCTTTATAATCCAATAATTTAGGCTGAATAATAGCCGTATTCTTGTTCTCTAAAAAACAAGAAGCAATAGGTTGTAGCCAGTTTTCAGTAACTTCTACATCAGAATTTAATAAACAAAATACATCAGCATCAATAGATTGCAAAGCATCATTATATCCTTTTGCATAACCACCGTTTACAGCGTTTTGTATAATTTTTATAGCAGGATAAGTTTGTTGTAAAAAAGAGATAGAATCGTCAGTAGAAGCATTATCAGCTACATAAATTTCGGCAGATTTGCTAAAATTTATAACTGATGGTAAAAATTGTTCTAATAATTTTTTTCCATTCCAATTTAATATGACAATTGCTATTTTCAAGATTGCGAATTTATGATTTCTAAATCATTTTATTCCTAAAAAAATGGTAATTACTTTTTTGTTTCAAAACGTAGTTTTGTAGATAATTAGTTATTTTCGTTACAAAGTATTTTTCGTTGAATTTATCTAAACCAATAACATATATAAAAGGAATAAGCGTACAAAAAGCGTCTTTATTGTATGCGGAGTTGGGTATAAAAACATGTAATGATTTACTCAATTTTTTTCCGTTTAGATATATCGATAAAACCAAATTCCATCAAATAAAAGAATTGCAACCAAATGCTTCAGAAGTGCAAGTAGTTGGAAAAATAACAGGTATAAAATCAGTATCACAAAAAAGAGGAAGTAGGCTAGTGGCTACATTTCAAGATGCTTCTGGTAGTATGGAGTTGGTTTGGTTTAAAGGTCAAAAATGGATAAAAGACAGTCTAAAGGTAAATCAACCTTATGTGGTTTACGGAAAACTAAATCATTACAACGGTAATTTTAGCATTCCTCACCCAGAAATGGAGTTGGTAACAGAATATAAAAAAAAGTTACAAACCAAAATGCAACCCATTTATACATCCACAGAAAAACTTACCAACTCTGGAGTTTCTAATAAGTTAATGAGAACATATATTCAAAACTTATTACAACAAGTTTATGAGGATATAAAGGAGACTTTATCGCAAGAAATTATAAACGATTTTAATTTTCTATCTAAAAAAGAAGCCTTATTAAATGTCCATTTTCCCAAAAGCCAAGAACATTTAACAAAAGCCCAAAAACGATTGAAATTTGAAGAGTTGTTTTTTATTCAACTACAATTACTTCGAAAAAAATTGATTCGAAAAGATAAAATTAAAGGATTTGTTTTTGAAAAAGTAGGAGATAGTTTCAATACATTTTACAATAACCATTTGCCATTTCAACTAACTAATGCACAAAAAAGAGTATTAAAAGAGATTCGAAAAGATGTTGGTTCTGGTGCTCACATGAATCGTTTATTGCAAGGTGATGTTGGTTCAGGAAAAACAATTGTAGCTCTATTAACAATATTATTAGCTATTGATAATGGTTATCAAGCAGCGTTAATGGCGCCAACAGAAATTTTGGCAATTCAACATTATAATGCTATATCAGAACTGTTAGAAAATGTAGGTATTTCTGTAGAGTTACTAACGGGTTCTTCAAAAACAAAAAAACGCAGAGAAATTCATAACGCCTTAGAAGATGGCAGTTTATCAATTTTAGTAGGTACTCACGCTTTATTAGAAGATAAGGTGCTCTTCAAAAATTTAGGAATTGCCATTATAGACGAACAACATCGGTTTGGTGTAAAACAAAGAGCAAAACTTTGGAGAAAAGGAAGCCCACCTCAATCCTCCCAAAGGGAGGAAGCTCAAACTTTAAGAAAAAAATTTATGACAGCTCGTCCATCTGTTTATAAGTTGATGAAGGAATTACAAAAAAGTAGAAAACAACAAACTACTGAGGCAGAAAAGATTCTTTGGGAACAATTAAAAACTAAAAAGTTAGAATATAAGTTTAGAAGACAACATATTATAGATGAATTTATTGTTGATTTTGTTTGTTTAGAGAAAAGAATAATTATTGAAGTTGACGGAAAATACCGTGAAAACGAAGAACAAAAGGAGGCTGATTCGTTTAGAACACAAATCTTGAATAAGTTAGGTTTTGATGTTATAAGATTTAAAAACGAAGAAGTAATTGGGAACTTAGATAAAGTATTAAAAAAAATATCTAGTCAATTAAAGAGTTCAACTAAGAATTCCCTCCCTTCGGGAGGGTTAGGGTGGGCATTACCACCTCATATTTTAGTGATGACGGCAACACCAATACCCAGAACTTTAGCCATGTCTGTTTATGGTGATTTAGATATTTCTGTTATTGATGAGCTTCCTCCAGGAAGAAAGGAAATAAAAACAGTACACCGTTACGACAGTAATAGATTATCAGTTTTTAAATTTTTAAAAGATGAAATAGAAA